>CAZDXK010000085.1:0-6529 GCA_964509215.1 uncultured Actinomycetes bacterium
ATCTCGCCGCCGGTCATCTCGATCGCCCGGTTCGAGATCACCTCGTTGACGTTCATGTTGGTCTGCGTGCCGGAGCCGGTCTGCCAGACGAACAGCGGGAAGTGTTCGTCGAGCGTCCCGCCGATGACCTCGTCGGCCGCGGCCACGATGAGGTTCGCGAGCTCCGGATCGAGGTGACCGTCGGCCCGGTTCACGATGGCTGCGGCCTTCTTCAACACGCCCATTGCGTGCACGACCTCGATCGGCATGCGTTCGGAGGCGGGGTCGCCGATCGAGAAATGATGGAGCGACCGCTCGGTCTGTGCGCCCCAGTAGCGGGTGGCGTCGACCTGGACCTCGCCGATGCTGTCGGATTCCGTGCGGAACCCAGTCACGGCGCCTGGACCCCCGACCTGCTCACCGCGCCATCCTCCCAAATCGCGACGGGGTGCGCGGCAGATAGCCTGCCGGGTAGGCTGCTGAACATGGACCGGACCCTGGTGGCGAAGCTCGGCGCGATCCCGATCTTCGCCGATCTCGACGACGAGGCGCTCGCCCGGGTCGGCGCGGTCGTCACCGAGTTCGAGGCGCCAGCCGGACACGTTTTGACCCAGCTCGGCCAGGAGGGGTCGGGCATGTTCATCCTGGAGGAGGGCGCCGTCACGGTCGAGCTGCCCCGCGGAGGGACCCTCACGCTCGGACCGCGGGAGTTCTTCGGAGAGTTGGCGATCCTGGCGCCAGGCGTCACACGAACGGCGCGGGTTCAGGCCTCCACACCGGTACGGTGCCTTGCGATCGCGCGTCGCGACTTCGCGGCCATCCTCGAGGCGGAACCCGACATCGCGGTCGCGATGCTGCCCGTCCTCGCTCGGCGCATCGCGAGCCTCGAGACTCCCGCCTGACCCGCATGGAGACGTTCGACGTCGGGGTCGTCGGCGCCGGCGTTCACGGCGCCTCGGCGGCTTTCCACCTGGCATCACGGGGGCTGAACGTGGTCATCTTCGAACGGTGGACGCCGGCGGGCGGTCCCACCGGTCGTTCGAGTGCCGTTTGTCGGGCCTACTACACGAACTCGTTCTTGGCTGCCGCAGCACGCGACAGCATCGCGATGATGTCGCGTTTCCGCGAGCTCACCGGTGTCGACGCCGGCTTCCGAAGGACGGGCATGCTGTACCTGCATCCACCCGGCGACGTGAACGACGTGGAGACCTCGGCGGAGCGCCTCGATCGGTTGGGCATCACCATCGCGTTGTTCGACCCGGGACGCTTCGCCCAGGAGTACCCGGCCTTCGAGGGTGACGGGATCGGGGTCGCGGCGCTCGAACGCGCCGCGGGGTACGCGGATCCGCACGCGACGACCGAGGGCTTGTTCCGCCGAGCGATCGAGCTCGGTGCGGTGGGAAGGATGGGTACCCAGGTCGTGAGGCTGGAGCCCTCGGAGCGCGGCGTCGTCGTGACCACGGACGCCGGGATGCGGACGTCGTGTGGCCGCGTGCTGATCGCCGCGGGGCCGTGGACGGGCCCGCTCGCGGCACAGGTGGGAGCGGATCTCCCGCTGACGGTGGAGCGGCATGTCGTGGCGACGTTCCGCTGGGCGGGCGCCGAGCCGACGCCGGCCCACGGCGACCTGATAGGCGGGTACTACTTCCGTCCGGAGGGTGAGGACCTGTATCTGGTGGGACCGGTTCACCCGGCCCCGCAGGCCGACCCCGATGACTTCGATCAGGAGATCCGCGAGGACGAGGTCCGGCGCCTCGCCGAGGCGGTCGTTCGCCGCGTGCCGCAGCTGGAGCGCTCTGAGGTCCACGGCGGCTGGGCGAGCCTGTACGACGTCAGCCCCGATTGGCAGCCGGTCATCGGCGAGGTGGCGCCTAACGTGTTCGTCGACGCGGGAACGAGCGGGCACGGTTTCAAGCTCGCGCCTGCGCTCGGCAAGCACGTGGCGGACCTGGTGTCAGGCTCCCCTATGCCGGATCCTCGGCTCGAGGACTTCGACCCGTTCCGTTTCTCCCGCGGGAGCGCGCTCCCGGCCGGCTACCGGGACGCTCGGATCCTCGGCTGAGGGGATCGAGGCCGTCGTGGCCGTCGAGCCGTACATGCCCGAGGAGTGCAGCGCCAGATCGAGCCGCCTCAGACCGTCCGTGGAACGGACCCGGAGCTCCGAGAGCGACATGTCGAGCCGTTCGGCGATCTGGCGCCGGGAGAGACCGCGGAAGTACATGAGCTCGATCGGGATCCGCTCTTCGACGGGTAGGGCCATCAGCGCGTGGAGCACGACGGCTTGACGTGCACGCGTGTTGGGATCGATCCTCCGTGGTGGCGTCGATCCGGCATCGACGATCGAGCGAAGCGCGCCCCCGGAGGGTCCGCGTGACAACGCTTCCCCGCTTCGAACCATCTCGACCGCTCGACGATGCGACGTGGCGAGCAGCCAGCTCTGGACCGAGCCCTGGTCCGGTTCGTGGAAGCGCCGGCCCCAGAGCAACAGGAACGTCTCCTGCACGCTGTCCTGTGCCTGGGATCTCCCGACCAGATGCGCGATGAGAGCGACCGTCAGGGGAGCGTGACGGCTGAACAGTCGTCTGAGGCTCTGCGCATCGCCGGCGTCGATCCGTTTGGAGAGTTGAGCGTCGGAGAGGACCTCGGTCATGTTCATCGCCTCCCGGGCTCTTCATGCCAACCGAGCATCTCGGCTGACGCTGATCTGAAGGCCGGGATCTACGACCGGGGGGGCCAAAGGCTGAGGCCCACATACGCTCAAAGCCTATTCCGGGGGTGTGTCGGAAGTCAATCCCCGCAGCTTCGGATGCTACGCATGCTCGAGCCCTCCAACGTCGCGTCTTCCGGGTAATAGAATCCTCCCTGGACCATGAGCATCGAAGCGACCCGACCACTCCTGATCATGATCGCCCATGAGCGGGCGGATCGACTCGCGCAGGTGACCGAGGCAGTGACCGGGCTCGGTCACCAGGTGATCGAGCGCACGATCGGGATCATCGACATCGGGAAGGCGACGATCGAGGCGCGACCGGACCTGGCGATCGTGATCGTCGGCGCCGACTCGGAGCCGCAGGCGTTGCGGTCGATCGACAGGATCGTGAAGGAAGCGGCGTGTCCGGTGATCGCGATCCTCGACGTGCAGGATCGCGCGTTCATCAATGAAGCCGCGAAGCGGGGCATCTTCGCGTACATCGCGGACGGCCACGACCCGGAGGAGCTGCAGAGCTCCATCGACATCGTGCTCCGGCGGTTCGCGGAGTATCACGACCTGGAAGGTGCGTTCGGGCGCCGCGCCGTCACGGAGCGGGCGAAAGGCATCCTGATGGAACGCCATGGGATCGACGAGCAGGCGGCGTTCAACATGCTGCGGGACCACGCCCGCCGGAACAACCGAAAGGTCGTCGACGTGGCAGAGGAGATCATGTCGACGCATCGGCTCCTGCCCGGCGCAGCGCGACCAGCCGCGCCGGAGCTGTCCGACCCCCAGTAGTCAGCCCCTCCTCGGGTCAGACCGGAGCGCGATCCGCGCCGGCTCGCCCGGGAGCTTCGCCACGATCGAGTAGCGGTCGTGCTCGACGATGAGGCCGTCGAGCTCCGGATTCTCGTGGTGCGAGGCGATGAAGAAGTGCAACCCGTCCGCACGCACGGCCTCGTACTCGGCGCGGGTGAGGCTCACGACGTCCGCGCACGTCCCGTCGCTGCACTCGCACCGATACTCGTCCATGGGGTTCTCGGCACCGAACCGATCGTTCGCCGCTTCGATCCATTCGTTCGTCTGACGCGACCGCGTCTCGTTGATCGCTTCCTCGCGACGGTAGTCACTCATGGCGAGGTGATCGGGTCGCGCGGGTCGCTGGTATGCGGTAGCGCATGGCGCTCCGATCGTGAACCGTGTTGCGCGGCGATCGCCGCAAGGGGGCCGAGGGTCCGGGCCAGATCCGGAGCGCCGAACCAGCTCGGGCACTCCTAGATAGAGCGTACGCGCATCGGACCCGTACCACAACGAGGTGCGGGCGCGGGGGTGGTACCTGGTCAATCAGGACGTCACCCTGGGAGCGGATCCCGCATATCCTTTTGACCGAACGCGTGCGCGGGGCGGTAGCTCAGTCGGTCAGAGCAGCGGACTCATAATCCGTCGGTCGGTGGTTCGAGTCCACCCCGCCCCACCCGGGCTGCCCCACCGGGGCTCTAGCAGAGTGAGGTCCGCTCACGCTGACGTCAGGTGACCCTCACGGTCCCGCGCATAGTCGGGTGGAGCGTGCAGAGATATCTGAACGTGCCCGCTCGGCGGAAGATCCGAGCGAAGGATCCCCCTGGTGATAGGATCGCCGAGCTCCAGGCTCCTCCGTTGGATGTCGCCGTGTGAGCGACCGTATCGGCATTCGTCCACCTGACCCTCGTGCCGCTGGCGATCGTGATCACGCGAGGTGAGAACGCGAAATCGACGATCCTCACCCGCCGGGGAGCTCGCAGGGCATCACGTCCTTCAGCGGGGGTGATCCCCGCGAGGACGGCCACTATCAAAGCCACGACCAGCATCACCCCGAGGCGACGCCCCGGAGGCCGGGACCCGCGCTCCGCCCTGCTCGAACGATGCTTCGACATGCCGGTCTCGCCTTCTAGCGCACGATCACCTTGCCCCGCATGAAGGGGTGGATGAGGCAGATGAACGTGTAAGGGGCGTCCTTCGTCCGCTTGGCGAACCTGACCTCGAACGACTCGGTGATCCCGAGGTTGGCGCCTCGGATGCCGGAGCTCTCGAAGTCCTTGACGCCCGTGACCACGCCGTTGCCCGCAGGAGGACCGAATCTCGGATCGATGTTGAACTCGAGCTCCGCCACGCCGCCCGGGCACAGCGTATCGAGCGTGGTCGCGTCGAAGTCCGCAGGCTCATCGGGCAAGGTTCCCGTGTCTCCGTCCGGATCGCACCCCGGAACGAAGCTGTTCCTCGCGATCTTCAACGCCTTCACGGACGGGAAGGTCACCGTGTGGTCCTCGAACAGCAACTTGTCGAAGTGCCACCTCACGGTCTGGCCCTTGGTGAGCTCGATCTTCCGGGGGTAGAAGGCGTCCAGGGCGAAGTTCGGCCCGTCGTAGCCCGCGTACGCGTCGACGACGCCACCCGAGGCGGGGCTGCCTTGCAGCAGGGACGCGTGAAGCTTGCCCGCCTGCCGAGCGTCGACCGTGACCTTCTTGTCGCGATAGGTATCGATCTCCGCCTGGGTCGTGGTCGTCTCCGTGTCGGCTACGACCGAGACGGTCTGCCGCATCGCCAGGTGGACCAGACACAGGTACGTGAACTCGGCGCCCGGGTTGGCGTCGATCCGGGTCGAGAACGCGAACGTCTGGGAGGTGATGTCGTCCGCAACGAAGATGCCAGAGTTCACGACCTTGGAGCCATCGTAGGGGCAGGGGTCCGTGGGCGCGCCGCAATCGATGGGCGAGGGCACGGCTGCAGCGTTGTTGATCTTGACGGAGGCCACTCCGTCGTCTGGATCGGGCACGACGAAGGAGTAGGGCTTGCCCAGGCCGACGGCGTTCGCGTCGACCCACGTATCCGCATCGGTGTTGGCGGGAAGCAGCGTGGCCGTGTGGAACCCCTGGAAATCGAACGTCACGGTGTCGCCCTTGTGGACGGTCAGCGGTGGCGCGTAGAACCGCATGCCATCACCAGGAGCGCCGTTCGCCTGTGGCTCGGAGAATAGCGGGGCGCCGACCTGGACGTCGACGGTCACCGCCACGCCCGAAGCCACGGGCGCGCCCGCGGACAGCAAGGCAGAGAACAGTCCGACCGTGACCAGCATCGTGACACCCTTGCTCGTGCGCTTCATGCGAGAGTTCCCCCTTGTCGTCGATGATGGGTCGCTATCAGCGCAGCGCCATCGGTACCGCACTGTGACGTCCATCGATTATGGACGAGGACGCGCGGCGAAGTCTAGACAAAGATCATCCCCTCGTCCCCGGGACCGGGACGTTGAACGAAGGAAGTCCGCACGGTCCATCTCCCGACATCCGGCTCGTTGCCGGTTCCGTCCGTCCGGGCGAGACTGTCGCCCGTGGATCCCGAGCCTCAGCAGACACAGGGAGAGAAGGTCGGCAGGAGGCAGTTCCTCCAGGCCGGCGCGATGCTCGGCACGGCGGCGCTCTTGGGGGCGGCGGCGCTCGTAGAGGGTCCCCCCGAGGCCCAGAAGACGAAGCTCGGCATCTGGCCGGGCGGCATGAACGGCCTGAGCATCGAACACCGCCGCAACGCCCTCGAGAGAGCGATCGGCCGGCCGTTCACACTCGACCGGGCCCGGGGAAACGCCTACGCGCTGGACCGACCGCTCGTTCCGCAGTACGTGGGGGAGAGCGTGACCGACGGGCGCCGCGCCTACCTCAAGCTGCAGTCGCGCCTCGGGTCGTTCTCCGACCGCGTCCCGGTCCCGTGGGCCGACGTCGTCGCCGGCGTCTGGGACGACGCCATCAGGATCAAGGCGAGACGGGCACGTTCGTTGCCGGGTTGGCACTACATCGCGTTCCACGCGGAGGCCAACGTGGACACGCCGGG
>CAZDXK010000086.1:0-6511 GCA_964509215.1 uncultured Actinomycetes bacterium
CTCCCGCCTGGCGCGCGACGAGCCACGCGACGCGATACGCGATGCCCTGGTACCGAGACACCAGCTCCTCATACGCGGGGACGTCGCCGTCCCTGGCGAGCTCGACGAGCTCCGCGTCCTCCAGTGGTCGGCCCTCCACGGAACGCTTGCCCGATCCCACCTACGTCACCCGTACACCACGAACGGCGCCGGGGTTCCGGCGCCGTTCGTCAACTTCTGTAGTGCCCGTCGGGCTCAGCCGTCCGCAGGGACGGGCTTCCCGTTGCCCGATGCCTGCTCTGCGAGCGCGACGACGCCGGCGGCGAGGCCGGCGAGCTCCATCGGCACGACGATCTTCGACGAGGGTGACGAACCGATCTGCTTCAGCGCGTCCAGGTACTGCAGGCTCATCGTGTTCGTCGCCACGACGTTCGCCACCTCGTTGATCTTGTCGAGCGCCAGCGAGAAGCCCTCGGCGCGCAGGATCGCCGCCTGTCGATCTCCCTCCGCGTTCAGGATGGCGGCCTGCTTCTGTCCCTCGGCGTTCAGCACGGCGGCGGCCTTGTTCCCCTCGGCGACCGTGACCGCCGCCTGCTTGGCTCCCTCGGCCTCGGTGACGACCGCGCGCCGCGTCCGCTCGGCCGACATCTGCCGGGTCATGGCCTCCTGGACGGCCGGCGGGGGGATGATCTCGCGGATCTCGACGTTGGTGACCTTCACGCCCCAACGCTCGGTTACCTCGTCCAGCTTCGTCCGCAGGACCTCGTTCATCTGCTCGCGTTTGGCGAGCACGTCGTCGAGCGACATGTCGCCGACCACCGAGCGGAGCGTGGTCGCCGCGATGTTCTGCGCGGCGCCCGCGAAGTTCCCGACGGTGATGACCGACATCTGGGAGTCCATCACCTTGTTGAAGACGATGAAGTCGATCGAGATCGAGGCGTTGTCTTCCGTGATGGCCGACTGGTGCGGGATCTCCAGGTAGAACTCCCGCAGGTCCACGGAGACGGCGCGGTCGACGAGCGGGATCAGGATCACGAGTCCCGGGCCCTTGGTCCCCAGGACCCGCCCGAGACGGAACACGACCAGTCTTTCGTACTCCCGCACGACCTTGATGGCGGCCGCGAGGAACGCGACGACAAGGATCACCACGACCGCGAGCCCGATCAACAGCACGTAGTTCATCCGGTGGTTCCTCCTTCCGCCGGCGCGGAGGCCGGCACGTGCTCGTCGATGAGCGGCTCCACGGTGAGCACCAACCCGTCGAGCCCGAGGACGCGGATCCGCGTGTCCCGCGGCAACGGGCCCGAGGATGAGACGGCGCGCCATTCCTCGGAAGCTACCCGGACCACACCTTCCGGGCCGAGCCCAGCCCCGATCACCACGCCCTCCTTGCCGATGAGCGCGTCGGCTCCATGGGGGATCGAGGGGAGGTGGCGGATCGCGAGCAGCTTCGAGACCACCACGCCGAAGAAGAGCGCAACGACGGCCGCGACCGCGAGCAGCACCCAGGGAGACACGCGCACCCCCCCGGAGCCGTCGTAGAGGAAGAGTCCCCCCGCCACGAGCGACGCCAGGCCCGCGAGCGACCAGACGCCCAGTCCGGGGGCTTGCACCTCCAGCACGAGGAACACCACGGACGCGATCAGCAAGACGATTCCGATCAGTCGCACGGGCAGGAATCCGAACGAGGCGATCGACGTCAGCAGGAGGATCGTGCCGACGGTCCCCGAGAAGATGTGGCCGGGAACGATCAGCTCGATGACGATCAACAGGAGCCCGAGCCAGAAGAAGATGAACGCGAGGTTCGGATCGAACAGCCCGTGTAGGAAGCCGGCGCCCGGCGACATCGAGCGCTCGCTCAGATCGAGGCCTGTGAGATCGGGCAGGTGGGCCGTCGATCCGTCGCCGAGCGTCACGGTCGTGCCGCTCGCCGCCGCGAGGAGCGAGTCGACGCTCGGCTCGATGCGATCGATCACGCCTTCCTCCAAGGCCTGGGTCGCGCTGATGCTCGCGGCATCGCGCACGAACGACTCCGCCACGTCGGCGTTGCGTCCGTAGGTCTCGGCCATGCTCCGGATCGAGGCCACGGCGTCGTTCGTGACCTTGCGCTCCAACGTGAGGCCCGAGATGCCGACCGGCGTCGCCGCGCCGACATTCGTTCCCGGCGCCATCGCGGCGACCGGGCACGACATCAGGACGAAGGCCCCGGCCGATGCCGCCCGCGCGCCCTCTGGCGCCACGTAGCAGATCACCGGCACCTGCGAACCGAGGATCGCTTGCGTGATCTCTCGCATGGAGGACCCAAGGCCTCCGGGGGTGTCGATCTGAAGGAGAACGGCCGGCGCCGCGTCGTCGTTCGCGTCCTCGATCGCCCCACGGAGGTAGTCGGCGACGAACGGATCCACGACACCGTCGAGACGGAGGCTCACGATCGCGTCCGCTGTCTGGGCGAGCGCCGGCCGGATCGCGAGCAGGCCGAAGGATAGACAAGCCGCAAGGATCAGCAGCCGGGCGATCGACGATCGCGCGCTCATGGAGCCAGCCTACGCCTCGGAACGAGAGACGTGCAGCTTCGTGCACGGAGGCCGATAATCGAGCGGTCGGCACGCGCAAGCCGCATTGAACCCTCGCCGCGTATACCGAAGGGAAGATGAGTGCAGGGTCGGCACGACGGACCACTCCTCCCGCGAGAGGAACAACAACTGGTGGAAGGGTTGCTCGCAGGTGACGATGTCGCCGTCCGCGCGATCTACGCACGGTTCGGACGACCGGTGTACACGCTCGGCTTGCGGCTGCTCGGCACCCGCGAGGCGGCCGAGGAGCTCACCCAAGACGTCTTCCTGACGGCGTGGCGCAAGGCGGCGCGGTTCGACACTACCCGTGGCCGGCTCTCGACCTGGCTGATGACGATCGCGCACAACCTCGCCGTGGATCGGCTGCGTCGTGAGACCGGCGTGACCCGCCCGACGTTGGTGCTCGTCGACGAGGTCCCGGAGCGCGCGGGCATCGACGAAGGGGCTGTGGTGCTTGAGCGCGACGCGGCGATCAGGGCGTTGGAGTCGCTGTCGGACACCGAACGCCGGCTGCTGGCCCGCGCGTACTTCCGCGGCCTCACGGCTCGGGAGATCGCGGAGGCCGACGGCATCCCGCTGGGGACCGTGAAGACCCGGCTGCGCGCCGCGCTGATCAAGGTCCGTCGCGCGAACGAAGGCAAGGAGCCGTCGTGAACTGCACCGCCGTTCGCGACCGGCTCACGGAGCGTGCTCTCGGCGCCGTGCCCACCGACGACGGGCAGGCGCTCGACCGGCACCTCGCGTGGTGCGCCGCCTGCCGGAAGGAGGCGGGCGAGTTGGATCGCGCCGCCGCGACGTTGGCGTTCACGCTCGCGCCCGCTCCCGCGGAGCCCGCGCCCGACCTCGAGGATCGCGTCGTGGAGAACGTGCGCGCGGTGGCGGCCAAGCGTCAGCCGCCCGGAGCTCGTCGTGGCAGGTTGGCCGTCACGCTGGCCGTCGCAGGGATGATCGCGGTCTCGGGGCTCGGCTGGGGAGCCGTCATGGCCGGCCGCGCCGCCCGGTTCGAGGATCTGTCGAAGGTGGCGCGACAGAAGCAGCAGGCTGCCGTCGAAGCGTTCCAGGAGGTCCTCGATAGCCAGGTGTTCAACGATCCGAACAACGAGGTGTTCATCGGGACGCTCGCGACGGACACGCGCGGTGGCACGGCGGCGGGATCCGCGCTGACGCTGGTATCGCCCACCATCCCCGATCTCGCGATCGTGATGGTCAACGGTTTCGACCTCGCCGCCGCCGAGGACGCGCTTCCCTTCCGCATCTTCCTCACGGCCGAGCGGGGGCAGCTGTTGCGCGTCGGCCGGGTCAAGGCGCTGGACTCCGGCGGTGGCGCGATCCTGTCGGCTCAGTTCGAGCTGGATCTCTCGCGGTACACGGGGGTCGAAGTGCGGGATAGCGACGGCAACGTCGTCCTCTACGGCAGCGTGTCGCGCCGTCCGTCCATCACCACCCCGTCGCCCTGACGGCGGTTGAAGCCGTCGTATCCTCGCATCTATGCGTTTCGGGCTCGCGCTGCCGCAATACGGGTTCTCGCTGCCGAACGCCGAGGTCGGGTTCGAGACGACCGCCGCGTGGGCCCGGCGCGCGGAGGAGCTGAGCTTCGACTCCGTGTGGCTGTCCGACCACTTCTTCTACACCTTCGCGCGATTCGGCGGCGATCCGGCCCCCATCCCGGCGATCGAGCCGATGACGGCGCTGGCCGCCCTCGCGGCGATCACGTCGCGGGTCCGGCTGGGCACGCTGGTGCTCTGCGCCCCGTTCCGACACCCGGCTCTCCTGGCGAAGATGGCCGTGACGATCGACCGCCTCTCCGGCGGACGCCTGGACCTCGGGCTCGGCGCCGGATGGTTCCAGGAGGAGTTCGCCGCGTTCGGGTTCCCGTTCGGGACGATCGGCGAGCGATTCACGGCGCTCGAGGACGCGCTCGCGGCGCTGTCGGCGCTGCAGTCGGGTGAGCCGGCCACGTACGTGGGCTCCAACATCACGTTGCACGACGCCGTGCTGCTCCCGACGCCCGTGAACGATCGCGTGCCTGTCTGGGTCGGCGGGAAGGGCGGGCCGAGGTTGCTTCGGCTGATCGCGAAGTACGCCGACGGTTGGAACGTCGTGTGGCGCGTGGATCCGGACGGTTACGCTGCGCGCGCCTCGGCCGCGCGCGCCGCGTTCGAATCGGCCGGGCGCGACCCGGGGACGCTCCGGCTGTCCGTGGGGCTGTACACGCTGGTTGGCGCCGACGAGCGAAGGGCCAGATCGGCGTTCGACCGAGGCCGGGCGGGCTTCCCGGGCGGCGCGATGGACGCCGACACCTGGGAGACCTGGCGTGCCGATACGTTGTCGGGCACGCCGGACCAGGTCATCGAACGCGTCCGCCGGTTCGAGGAGCTCGGCGTCGAGGAGCTGGTGATCTCGCCATCGGTGCTCCCGTTCGCCGTCGACGATCCGGAGATCCTGGACGTGCTGGCCGAACGCGTGATCGGGCCGCTTCGCGCCGCCTCCTGATGGAGCCGCTGGACGCCGCCGTAACCGTCCTCCGCGAGGCCGGCGAGCCACTGCACTGGACCGTGATCCAGGACCGCGCGCTCCGGCAGGGGTTGATCGATCCGTTCAGCGTCACGGACGTGCGGGCGACGCTGTTGAGAGCGCTGCGCGATGGCGTCCGTGGCGGGGAGTTGGCCCGCGCCGGCACCGGCGTCTACACGTTGGCGGAAGCGCCGGGGGCTCAGGGGGTGAGCCGGGCGGAGGGCGAGACGGAGACCGAGGGTTAGGCGGGCTTCTTCCGCGGACGGCCGCGGCGTTTCGGCGCCGATGTTGCCTTCCGTGCTCCCGTCTTCTTCGGTGTCGAGCGTGCCGAGCCGGCCACGACGGCCTTCGGGCGTCCTCGTCGCGGCTTGCGCGCGCCGGTCACCAATTCAGTCACGTGCGACGAGCAGAGATCCTTCACGAAGTTGCCTCGTGCGGCCTTGATCGTCACGGTTTCCGCCGCGGGTTTGCCGCACGAGTCGCAGACGAGGATCGTTTTCTCGGCCATTCCCAACTCCTCTGGCTAGGGGTTCTTTGCCGCAGGATATCGGAAGCGACGGCTTTACGGGTGCCTGCGGAGATGTCGATGGTCAGCGGCGGTAGGGGATGGCGGAGAATCGCTCGAGTTTCTCGAACTGGTGCTGCGCCTCGACGTAGCGAACGGTTCCCGATTGAGAACGCATCACCATGGAATACGTGGTGGCGCCGTCGGGCCAGTACTTCACGCCTCGCAGCAGCGACCCGTCCGTCACGCCCGTGGCCGCGAAGAACACTTCGCGTCCGGAAACCAGGTCGTCTGTCGTCAGCACCCTTTCGAGGTCGAAGCCTTGATCGATCAGGGTCCGCCGTTCCTCGTCGGTCCTCGGCCAGAGACGTCCTTGGATCGCGCCACCCAAGCACTTGAGCGCCGCCGCCGCGATCACGCCCTCTGGCGTGCCGCCGATCCCGAGCAGCAGGTCGACGCCCGAGCGTGGTGACGCCGCCGCGATGGCCCCCGCCACGTCGCCGTCGGTGATCAGGAAGACCCGGGCCCCAACGTCGCGGACCGCGGTGATCAACTCCGCGTGTCGTTCTCGATCGAGGATCGTCACGGTGATCTCTTCCGGCCGCACACCCTTGGCCTTCGCGACCCGGCGAACGTTCTCCTCCGCCGACGCGGTGACATCGATCGCATCGGCGGCCTGAGGCCCGGTCGCGACCTTCTCCATGTAGACGGCCGCACCTGGAAAGAACATGGAGCCGCGCTCGGCGAGCGCGATCACCGCGATCGCGTTGGGCTGGCCGAGTGCCGTGAGACGGGTGCCGTCGACGGGGTCCACCGCGACGTCCACGCCGGGTCCGGTGCCGTCGCCGACCTCCTCGCCGTTGTACAGCATCGGCGCTTCGTCCTTCTCGCCCTCGCCGATCACGACGGTGCCGTGCATCGACACCGTGTCGATCATCAG
>CAZDXK010000087.1:0-6491 GCA_964509215.1 uncultured Actinomycetes bacterium
GGAGCTGCGGTTCCGCATCGGCCTCGCCGGGCAGTACGCGGCCGTCGACGAGAACCTCACCGGGCTCGAGAACCTGGAGCTCGTCGGCCGGCTGTACCACCTGCCGAAGGAGGAGGCGCGGCGTCGCGCCACCGAGGTACTGGAGCGGTTCGGCCTGGCCGACGCGGCCGGCCGAGCGGCGAAGACCTACTCCGGCGGGATGCGCCGCCGCCTCGATCTGGCCGCGAGCTTGGTGGGCCGTCCCGACGTGATGTTCCTCGACGAACCGACCACCGGACTCGACCCGCGGAGCCGGGTCGACGTGTGGGACTTCATCCGTGAGCTGCAGGGTGAGGGGACGACGCTGCTCCTTACCACGCAGTACCTGGAGGAGGCCGACGTGCTCGCCGACAAGATCGGCGTGATGGACCTCGGCACGATCATCGCCGAGGGAACGTCGGACGAGCTGAAGGACCGGATCGGCGGCGAGGTCCTCGAGCTCCATGTCGAAGACCGCGTGGACATCCCTCGCGTCGTCGAGGCGCTCCATGGGGTCGGCTCGGGCGAGCCCTCGGCGGATGAGGACGAACGGCAGATCCGCATCCCCGTCGGCAACGAAGGCCCGAGGGTCCTGCTCGACACCGTGCGGCGACTGGACGAGGCGCACATCCACCTGGCCGACATCGCGCTGCACCGGCCCACGCTCGACGACGTCTTCCTGTCGCTCACCGGACGGGGGGCCGAGCACGAGGCCGAGCCGGAGGTCACCCCGGACAAACCGAAGCGCCGGCGCGGCCGGCGAGGGGAGGACGCCGAGTGAGCGTGACCATCGAACGCTCCACGATCGAACGGCGGGCGCCGTCGGGGCTGCCCGCTCGGATCCGGATGTCGGTCAGGGACACATTGCTCGTGGCTCGGCGCAACCTGGTGACGCTGACGCGTGTTCCCACGGTCTTCGTCTTCGAGCTGGTCCAGCCGATCATGTTCGTGCTGTTGTTCCGGTACATCTACGCGGACCAGTTCTCGCAGCTGCCGCCCGGCATGGACTACGTGCAGTTCCTGATGCCGGGGATCTTCGTGCAGAACGCGCTGTTCGGATCGACGTCGACGGCGATCGGGCTCGCCGACGACCTGAAGGCCGGCATCGTCGACCGGTTCAGGTCGCTTCCGATGGCGCGCTCAGCGGTCCTCGCGGGCAGGACCACGTCCGATCTGATCAAGAACGGCGTGCTGCTGATGATCGTCATCATGATCGGCTTCCTGGTGGGCTTCCGGTTCGAGAACGGGCTATTCAACGCGATCGGCCTGATCGCCCTGGTGCTGACCGTCGGCTTCACGTTCTCGTGGATATCCGCGTGCATCGGGCTTTCGCTGAAGAAGGTCGAGGCCGTTCAGGCTGCCTCCTTCACGTGGATCTTCCCGGTCGTGTTCGTGAGCTCCGCGTTCGTGCCGGTCCCCGGGATGGCCGGGTTCCTGCAGGTGGTCGCCCGGCACAACCCGGTCACCATCTGGTGCAACCTGGCGCGGTACCTGTCGAACGGTCTCCCCGGGATCACCGACATCCAGACCGGCCTGCCAGTCGACACGTTCGAGGGCCTCCTCTTCAAGTCCATGCTGTGGGTCGTGGGGCTGCTGGTCGTGTTCATGCCGCTCTCGATCCGGCTGTACCGCAAGCTCACATAGCCGCAGCGCTTATCCGCGGCACCGTTGCTGCCGACAACTCCTGTATGGCGATGCAGGAAGTCGTGTGCCCCGACTGCGGCGCGATCAACCGGTTGGTCGCGCACGCCTGCTGGCGGTGCCTGGAGCCGCTCTCCGACCGTCCGGCGGCGACCGCCGAGGCCGCCGAACCCCAGCCCCACGCGAACACCGCCACCGCGTAGGAGATCCTCTGCGGAGGATCCGCGCTCGGGAACAGATCTCCCGTACGCTGGGTTTCTTCTTGGGTCGCGCCTGAAGGCGCACGTCGTTCGATCGTCGGGGAAGGTCGTTGGGTGGGTCTGTTCGGTTTCGAGGGCGACAACGCACGCGAGAAGGTCATCGTGTTGCTGACCATGTGCTTCGCGCTCGCGATGGTGATGCTCGACAACACGGTCGTGAACGTCGCCCTCCCGAACATCAGCGAGAAGCTCGGCACCGGCGTCTCCGGACTCCAGTGGATCGTCGACGGATACGTGCTCGCGATGGCGTCCCTGTTGCTCACCGGCGGGATCCTGGGCGACCGCTACGGTCGCAAGAAGATGTTCCTGACCGGGCTCACGATCTTCACCCTCGCATCGCTCGGATGCGGCGTCTCGGGGAGCACCGGCATGTTGATCGTGTTCCGCGCGATCCAGGGTATCGGGGCCGCGCTGCTGCTGCCCGGCACCCTGTCGATCATCACGGTGACGTTCCCTCCCCACGAGCGCGCCAAGGCGATCGGCCTGTGGGCGGGCATGTCAGGCGTGGCCCTCGCGCTCGGACCGACGGTGGGCGGCGCGATGGTGGAGCACCTCGGCTGGCAGTCGATCTTCTTCCTGAACGTGCCGATCGGCGTGATCGCGTTCCTCACCGCGACCCGCACGGTCGGGGAGTCCGTATCGGCGGAGCAGCGGCAACTGGACATCCCCGGCCTCGCCCTGGGGACCGCTGCCCTGTTCAGCCTCACCTACGCGCTGATCGAGGCGAACCAGAAGGGCTGGGGCGATCCCCTGATCGTCTCGACGCTCGTGGGCGGCGCCGTGCTGATCGCGGCGTTCCTCTACTGGGAGCTCCACAGCCCTCACGCGATGATGCCGCTCCGATTCTTCAGGATCCCGGCGTTCTCCGCGGGCAACACCGTCGCGTTCGCCGTGTCGCTCGGGATGTTCGCGACGTTCTTCTTCCTGTCGCTCTACATGCAGCTGATCCGCGGCTACACGCCGTTCGAGGCGGGTGTGCGGTTCTTGCCGATGACGCTGATGATCATCGTGACGGCGCCGCTCGCCGGGAAGTACGCGTCACGGCATGGCTCACGCGCGCCGATGACCTACGGGTTGTTGCTCGCGGGGGGCGGGCTGTTGTTCTTCGGGACGCAGCTCCAGGTGGACACGCCGTTCTGGATGATCGCCCCGGTGTTCATCATCATGGGCCACGGGATGGCCTCGGTCATGGCGCCGATGACGGCGGCCGTGATGAACGCGGTCGGCCCGCAGCGCGCGGGACTGGGGTCGGCCATGACGAACACGAGCCGCGAGGTGGGCGGCGTCTTCGGCATCGCCCTCCTGGGAACGGTCCTCACGACGAAGCTCAAAGCGTCGCTGACGCCGGCGCTCGCAGGCCTGGGCCTGACGGGTGCGCAGCAGAACGCGATCGCCGTCGCCGGCGGCCACGGAACGCTCGACCCCTCCGTCCTTGAAGGACTCTCCCCCACGCAGGTCTCCGGAGTGATGCAGGCCTACGGACGGTCCTTCATGGACGGGTTCCACGTGGCGCTGTTGATCGGCGGGCTGGTGCTGGTGGGCGCGGCGATCGTCGCGAACCGGTTCATCCCGGGACGCGACACCGAGCACGTGCCGGCGCCCGGTGACCACGTTCCGGTGGCCGTAGAGGTCTAGGGGCCGTCCGCGGTAACGCCACCGGTGGAACTCCCGGGGACATCCGCGTCCGACCCCGGGTTGAGCACGCGGTCGAGGTCCTTCGTGACGCTGAGGAGCTGCTCCTGCATCTTCTGGAGCTCCTGGATCATCTGTCCGCGCCGCTCGACGACCCCCGAGAGCATCCTGCCCGCATCCTCCTCCACCTGGGTGAGGAACGCTCGCGCCTCCTCGACCGACCGTCCGGCCCCGCCCTCCGCATCGATCCTGATGCGATCGGCCTCGCTCTTGGCCTCGGCGATGATCGTGGCGGCTTCTGCCTTCGTCTCCGCGAGCATCCTCTCTATCTCGCGCTCTGCAGCCGCGCCCAGCCTGGCGATGCGCTGCATGTACGGCTCGGGTGTGTCCCCCACGCCAGAGGAAAGGACCTGCGCTGGATCCGTTCCCTCGGGAGCGACCCCGGCGGTGGCCGGATCCTTGTGCAGCTCGGTCTCGAGGGCCTCGATGTTCGAGGCGACCTCTTTGAGGAAGTCGTCAACCGCGGAGGGATCGTAGCCACGCCGGACCGTCGCGAACCGTCGGCTCCGTTCCGTTTTGTCGCTCTCGACGAGCTGTGGGTCGAGCTCTGCGCCCATGATCAACCTCTCAGGCTCAACCTCGTAGATCGAGTCTGCGTCACAGGGTAGGTCAAGCGGGGGTTCACATGCGAGGCGCCGCCCGCTAGCCCTTACGCAGGTCTGCCCCCACATCGTCCGCAGGGTCGGCCCCCACATCGTCGTTCGGATCGGCTGCGTAGGCGGCCTCCGACCCCTGGGCGGGAACAGGGAACGTGCCGTCCGTCGCCTGCGGTTGGGTCGATCGGTTCAGGCCAGGGAAGGCTACGTCGGGGAGCTCGAAGTGCAGCCCCTCCAGTTGAGCGCGAAGCTCGACCAGCTGCTCCTGCAACGAACGGAACACCGCGTCCGTTCGCGGCCGGGGCTGCTCGTGGGCCTCCTCTGCAGGCGGGATCTGCACCACCCGCTCTGCGACCAACACTGGCGGCTGGCGATGAGGCAGCTCCGGGACACGGACCGCAGGTTCGCCCTCGTCGACGAAGACCGTCGATCGCGGTCGATCTCCGCTATCGATCGACTCGACCACGGGAGCATCCTCGACCACGGGAGCATCCTCGACCACGGGAGCATCCTCGACCACCACTGGAGCATCCTCGACCACCGGAGCGTCCAGGACATCCGGGTCGAGCATCGAGGGCTCCTCGATCCCGGGTGAGACATCTCGCTTGGCCGCCTTGCGCATCCTCCTCGTCGGCCGATACATGCGCCGCCTCGCCATCGGGATCGAGAACTCCCTTGCATCGTTCAGCACGACGCCGGCCGTGGTGGTGCCCAGGCGCTCCAGGAGCGCGGCGGTGCTTCCGGCGAGCTCCTGTCGGGTTCTGCGCGCGCGTGCGACGACGATGACTCCATCAACTTGGGGTAGGAGGGGCGCCACGTCGCCCGCCACCACGAGCGGGCCGCAGTCCAGGATGATGACGTCGGTGATCTTCTTCAGCCGCTCGAGGACCCGTTGCATCTCCGCCGAACCGAGCAGCTCTCTTGGACGCTCAGACGCCGTGCCGCTCGGGATCACGGCCACCCGCACCACGGAACAGGGCTCGAGGTAAGTAGAGAGATCGGGCTCCGATGCCGGGCCGGCGTCGCCGCTCGTCCGTTCCAGCAGATCGACGAGACCCGGTTGCTCGTCGACGCCGAAGGCTTTGTGGATGGCCGGCCGCCGCAGATCGCACGATACGACCACGACCCGGCTCCCGGCCTGAGCGTAGGCCACCGCGAGGTTGGCGGCGACGGTGGTCTTGCCGTCGCGCGGTTCCGGACTGGTGACGAGGAAGGTCTTCGCGCGCGAAGCGTGACCGTTCCCGCTCCCGTTCGCGACGGAGGTCCATCGCGCGGTCCCGACGACGATCAGACTGAACGCGTCCGCCGCGCGGGAGGACGGGTGGGACGCCGTCACGATCGCTCCTCGACGCCGACGCGAGATGGCGGGCACCTCGGCCAGCACCGGCAAACCGAAGGCGTGCTCCGCCGCTCGGGGAGAACGGATCCTCGTGTCGAAGCGCTCCAGCACGAGCGTGAGGACCAAGCCGGCCAGGAGGCCGAGGAGGGCCGCCAGCGCGATCCACAGGGGCAGGCTCTTTGGCTCGCCGATGCCGTTCGACTGCTGGACCGGGTTCGGGGCGGCGTCGCGAACCGCCGTCGCCGGTTGGAGGATCACGAGCGGTATCGGCGTCGTTCGATCGAGCTCGAGCTGGGAGAGCGTCGATCGGAGCGAGGCGATCCGGTCCGCATCAGACCCCCGTCGATGAAGGGTCCGGATCTGTCGCTGCACGACCAGCTGTCGCAGGGTGATCCTCTGCTGCTTCAAACGTTCGAGGTAGGTGATGAGGGCGCGCGAGTAGGCGGTTGACACCGCGACAGCCCGCTCGGGGGTCGCCGCCGTTCCCGTGATGTCCAACAGCCCGGTCACCGGGTCCACCGTGGCGTAGACCCGCGAACCGAGCGCTCCCAGGTTGCCCTGCGGATCGATCCCCTGTGCGGCGATCGAGGCGACGTCCGGAAGGCTCACGAGGTTCGCGAGTCGATCCGGGGCCGGGAGCGGCACCTCTTGACCGATGGTCGGCGCATGCGTGTTCCAAAGGGTGGCCGTCGCGTTGTAGGTCGTTTGTAGGGCCGTGGCGACCTTCGGTGAGCTCGAGGCTGGCGCCGTCACCCATGCCGCCACGATCGCGACGACGACAGACGCCACGGTCACCCACCACCGGCGGCGGAGAGCCCTTAGGTAACGGATGGGCTCCACGCCCATTCCCCCTTCTCTGTCCGCACGGGCACAGTAGCGAAGAAGCAGTCTCGAACGCGCAGCGCGTTCCTGTCAACCAACCAAAGTATCGAGATCACCGACGGG
>CAZDXK010000088.1:0-6490 GCA_964509215.1 uncultured Actinomycetes bacterium
AGCGCGCCGGGAGGGAGTCGAACCCCCAACCTTCTGATCCGTAGTCAGATGCTCTATCCATTGAGCTACCGGCGCGGAGTCACCAGTCTACCCAAGCTGGTCGAACGACCCGAACGCCTCGGTCAGGCGATCGCGGATCGGGCGACGTTGTCGCCTGACGCATGGGACGTATCCGGGGCCGCCACCTCTACGATCGCTTCGGTTCCCCCGCCAGGGCGGGCCTCGAACCGGATGGTGCCGTCGAGCACGGCGGCGAGCCGTGACGCGGCGAAGAGCCCGAGACCGAGCCCCTGCGTCGTTCGCGTCAGGGATCGGTCGCCCT
Source organism: uncultured Actinomycetes bacterium (assembly GCA_964509215.1). GTDB lineage: Bacteria > Actinomycetota > UBA4738 > UBA4738 > HRBIN12 > JBBQVZ01. The sequence continues at coordinate 323 of CAZDXK010000088.1, forward strand.
GCGTGAACGGCAGGGGCGATCGCAACACCGACTCATCGATGCCAGGACCCCGGTCACCGACGCGGATCTCCAGTCTCCCCCGCTCGCGGTGGACCCGGACCTCGACCTGCTCGTCGGCGGGAGAGAACTTGACCGCGTTCTCCATGACGTGCCGCAAGAGCTGACTGAGCAGCTCTTGATCCGAGATGAAGATCTCGGCGTTCGCATCGAGATGGACCGACACGCGGTTCCGAGGATCTCGCACGCCCAGGTGATCCAGGACATGCTCGATGACGTCTCGCAGGACGACGGGCTCGAGCCGCACGAACGTCGCGTCGTCGGAGCCATCCAACACGGCGCTCACGGTGTTCACCAAGTCCGTGAGCCTGCGCGCCGCGTCCATCAGGCCGGACAGCAGCGGAACACCGTCGGTCGACACCATCCGATGCACCTCGAGGGTCCGAGCGACCCCCGTGATGACCGTCAACGGGGTGCGGAACTCGTGGGATACGGTCGCGATCACGGCCGCCTGCCGGACCGCGAGGTCCCGCTCCTGCTCCGCCAACTCGAGCTCGCGCTTCCGCCCCGCGATGACGCGGTCGATGAGCGCGGCCGTCACCAGTCCCACGAACAGGAACACCAGCCCGCGCCCGACCCACAGCGTCGAGCGTTGGGGAAGGCTCCCCTCGGTCGCCGGCCACAGAGGGCCCGCCAGCAGCGTCGCGACCGCCGACGCGACCAGCGCTCCTCGGTACCGGAAACGGGCTGCGCTCACCAGGATCAACGGGGTGTACCACGTCGGCGTCACGGACTGGGAACCGAACAAACCCGTGAGGCCGTAGCAGATCCCGAACCCGAGAGAGACGGCTCCTACGCTCAGCCACAAGGAGAGCCGTCCTTGAGGTATGGCCACACGATCGATCCAGCCATGTATAGCGGCGGGAGAACGCCGAGCTTCGACGGGATGCTCCACCTTCGCGGTATCGGCTCGTGGACCGGGGGGATTGAGCGCGGGTCGAGCGCGGCACTAGGGCTCGGGCTCAACCTCGACGGGCGCCGTGAGCCACACCCGGACGGGGGAGTCGGCGTCACGACCTATCGAGCACACCCCCGCGATCACCGGCGGGCCCGTCTCTGTCTCCGCCAGGCTCCCCGTGAGCCATGCGATGACCTGCAGGCCCTTCGGTGACTGGGTGTCCTGGGGCAGGAACGATCCATCCGGGCCCAGGAAGCCCCGAAGGTCCGCGTACGGCAGTCGGTCGCTGAGTTGGACCAACAGGCCGGCCCCATCATCGCGACCCCGCTCATCGACGTAGGAGACGACCTGGGTCCCGGCAGACAACTGACGAGGCTCGATCGTGCACCGCTCTCCGTCGAACGAGATCGTGATCGTGGGATCGGGTCGGACGTGCCCTACCGTCTCGCCGCTGAGCACCGACAGGTACTCCCGCTCGAAGGCGAGCGGGTCGGGGACGGCGGTCGCGAACCGAACAGACACCCCTTCGTCCCAGCGATCGATCCAGCCAGCGCCGGCATCCTGGGACGCCGTGACCAGCACGGGGGCCTCCTCCCACGTGGCGAGCTCGGGCTGGAACACGAGCGCGGTGGCGAGCGTGTCCCAGAAGGAGTAGCCGGGGCTGAAGAAGATGTCCCCGTTCGCCAGGATGATCTCGTGGGCGGCCTCGGCCTCCGGGCTCGTACGGTGGGCGGCGAGGGCATCTGCGAAGAACGTGGTGAACGGCACGTCGTCCGTGGCGTCCAGAGGCACGAGGGTCAGCTCCATGCCCTCGATCACCTCCTTGGCCGCCAAGGGATCGACCCACACGTTGTACTCGGCCACCCCGTTCGGGGTGTTCCCGGCGACGTCGATCGCCCCCGCCATCGCGATGAACTCCGGGACGCGGGATGCCAGCCCTGGGTCGGTTCGAAGCGCCTCGGCGACGTTCGTGAACGGCCCGAGCGTGATCAGGGTGGCGTCGCCGTCGAGGGTGTCGAGCAAGAGCTTCGCGGCGCCACGCGGGTCGGCGCCGCGATCCGGTCCGGGCAGGTCCAACATGGACAGGTCGTCCACGGCCTCCCGCCACTCGTCGGGGAACGCGTTGGTGCCCTGGAGTGGCTCCGCGCGTCCGCAGGCAACGGGGGTGTCAAGCTCGCCGCCGAGCGCCAGCAACCTCAGCGCGTTCTGGACACCAGGATCGCAATGCGCCTCGCCGGTGCCGGCGATCGTGACGGCATCGATCGCGACGTCCTCGCGCTGCAGGAGATAGAGCAAAGCCATGATGTCGTCGAAGGCCAGATCGGTGTCGAAGACGACATGGCGAAGGTCCGAGGTGGATGCCCCCGACGAGGGCGGCGCCTTCAGCCCGGGGTCCGCCACGCAGGCTCCCGCGAGCGCGGCGAGCACGATCGCAGCTGTTGCCGTCCACCTCATGGGTCGATGGTAGAGCGGCCGGAACCGCCGCTCATCCGTGGTGGTACCACTCATCGGAAGGTGCTCGCACCATGCGTGGGCTCAGCCAGGCACGTCTCCGCCGGCGATCCTACCGGCGCCCGCTTCGCCGGGCGTCTCCTCGAGAGACGCGAGCTCGTGCGCGGCCCGTTCGGCCGACACGAGGTTCCCCTTGGCGGTGTACAACTCGTGCGCTCGACCGAGGGCTTCCCGTCGCTCCGCGGTCTGCCCCGACGCCGACAGCCCTTGCGCCAGATCCATCAACGCGTCGGCATGCATGTTCACGTCGTCGGTCTCGCCGGCGATCGCCACCGCCTCGCGCGCGAGCTTCTCGGCCGGTTCCAGCTCGCCGCGGGCGGCCAGTACCTTCGCCCGCGCGCTTCGCCACAGCACCTGGGTGGTGATGTCGTCTTCCGCACCCGTTTCGGCGGCGAGCTCGCAGAAGGTGGCGGCCTCATCAAGCCGGCCCTGGGCGACGATCGCGTGGGCGAGTAGAGCCGCGACCGTGGAGAGGAAACCTCGCTCGCCGAGCTGGCCGATCTTCTCGTACCCGGCCCGCAGTTCGCGCTCGGCCGCCGCGTCGTCCCCCGCGAGGGTCTCGACCAGTCCCGCGGCCTCGGATACGAAGGCTGCCCGAAGCGGAAGGCCGAGATCCTCCAGGATCTGCCTCGCCCGACGCACCAGCTCGCGCCCTTCATCGATACGACCCTGCATCGCCTGCGCCGCGCCCAGGGTGCGCAGGATCCCGGCCTCTACGGCGCGATCTCCCGCGGACTCGGCGGCGATCCACCCACACCGGCTCACCACGTCGAGGATGGGAGTGGGCCCGTAGAGCCCCGAGCCCGCGTAGCTCCGGAGGCTCTCGGCCTCTTCCCAATGCGCTCCCGACCTCCGGGCGTGCTCGATCGCCCGCTCCAGCGCCCGATCGACCTCGGCGTAGTGTGCCCGGGTCCAGTGCACGTCGCCAAGCAGCCGCCACGACCGCGCCAGCCCCAGGTCGTCCCCGAGCTCTTCGAACACGGGCATGACGCTCTCGAGGACCTCCAACGCCTCCTCGGACCGATGCAGCGGATCGGTGGACTCCTTCAGCAAGAGCAGCACGATCCGCGAGTGGGCCTGAAGTCCCGGATCGTCGGCTGCGACCGCCTCGGTGAGGAGGTCTTCCGCGCGAGCCAGGTCACCGGTCTCCATGAGGGCTTGGCCGAGGTCCGGCGCGATCGAGAGCCGCCGCGGGTCGGCAGGGTCGAGCACGTCGTGCGCCCGGCCGAGGAGGTTGGCCGCTGCCGACATGTCGCCTCGCGACAGAGCGCGCCGCCCCGCCGACGTCAGGCTCGCGTGTGCGCGGTCGATCGCGGCGTCTACCAGGTCGCCGGAACGGGCAAGCTCGGAGAGGTACCGTGCCGCCTGCTCATGGTGGTAGGCGAGGATCGCTTCGTACTCGCCGATCCGGTCCCCGGCCATCGTCTCGAGCCAGGTCGCGGATCGGGCGTGGAGGTCGGCACGGACCTCCTTCGGGATCTCCCGGTACGCGGTTTCCTGGATCAACAGATGGTGGAAGCGGAACGCGTCCTCGCCGACGAACGCGGATCGATCCGGTGCGATCAGGTCTCGGCGCACCAGGGCCTGAAGTACCGATCCCACGTCCAAGAGCCCGTCGTCGGGCACCAGGTCGAGCACCGCCCCCCACCAGAACACCTGCCCGATCACCGCCGCGGCGCGGATCACGGTCCGCTCGTCCGGGGAGAGACGATCGAGGCGCGCGGCGAGCAGTGCATGGATCGTGGGCGGCACGGTCATCGTGGCTCCAACCGGCACTTCGGTATCGAGCAGGTCGTAGTCGCGGAGCATCTGGAGGATCTCCTCCACGAACAATGGGTTCCCGCCCCCCGCCTCGGCGATCCTGTTTCGGAGCCCTGGATCGAGCCGGTCGCCATCCAGGAGGTCGTCGATGAGCTGGGTGGTCTCCCGATCTCCGAACGGCGCCAGGTGCAGGGTGGACGCGAACGGGAGCTGCGTGAGCCGGTCGGGGTGCTCCTCGAGCAGGTCATTCCTGGCGAGGCACAGCAGGAGGATCGGAGCTTCGCGGCACGAGCGAACCAGGTATCCGACAAGGTCCAGAAGCGTGGGCTCCGCCCACTGGAGGTCGTCCACGACCAGGACGAGTGGACGGCCGCGCCCCGCCCACTCCAGGAGCCGCCGGATCGCCCAGAACGTCTCCTGCATCGCGGCCGTGGTCGCTGCCAAGCCCGTCACCGCGGCGACGCGTTCGAACAGGAGCTCGGCATCCTCGGCGCCCTCGAGCAGGGCGGACAGCTTCGCGAGGGCGGCGTCGCGCGGATCGTCGACGTCGATGCCCCCGAGCTGCCACACGACCTCCGCGATGGGCCAGAAGGTGATCCCCTCGCCGTACGGGAGGCACCGTCCGGTGACGGCGACAACGTCGGCGCCGAGCGCACGCACGAACTCGCTCGCGAGCCGGGACTTCCCAACACCTGCGTCCCCGACGACGACGACCACCCTGCACGTGCGCCCTCGGACGGTCTCGTCGAATACGGAGTTCAAGACCCCGAGCTCCTCGACCCGCCCAACGAGCGAGGGCTCGGCTCGCAATGTGATGTCGCGGACCCCTCGAGTGAGCTCCAGGAGGGGGAACGCCGTCACCGGGGCGCCTTTCCCCTTCATGACCAGCGCCGACGCGTCGCCCACCCGGACGACGTCACGCACCAGCGCGTACGTGTCTCGACCGAGCAGGATCCCGCCGGGGGGTGCCGACTGCTGGAGCCGGGCGGCGACGTTCACCGCGTCGCCGACGATCACCGGTCCCGTCCGGGATTCGTCCACGACGACCTCGCCCGTGTTCACGCCGGTCCTCGTGGCGATGGTCAGGCCGACGGTTCCTTCGAGTTCGTCGTTCAGCGCCGCGAGCGCGAGGCGCATCTCAGCGGCGGCCCGGACGGCCCGGACCGCGTCGTCCTCGTGCAGGGTCGGGATGCCGAAGACCGCCATGACGGCGTCGCCGATGTACTTCTCGACCGTGCCGCCGTGATGTTCGAGCACCGACCGCATCCGCTCGAAGAACCGGGTCATCACGGTACGAACGGCTTCGGGGTCGAATCGGTCGGCCATCGGGGTGGAGCCAACGACGTCGCAGAACACCACCGTCACGGTCTTGCGCGCTCGGCCCTGGACGAAGGAGTCCTGCAGCGGCGACGAGCACCACATGCAGAAGCGTGCAGGGGGCGGGTTGTCCCGCCCGCAGGCGGCGCAGACCGGCATGGTTGCGAGTCTAGGCCGTCGGCGTGCTCGGCTTGCCCGCATCCGGGAGAGGCCATAGGCTCGGACGGCTCACACCGAACGCAAGGGGGAGCAGATGGCGGAGGAAGGGATCCTGGTCTGGATCGGCGACGACGAGGAGCGGGAGGTCAATGGCAACATCGGGGTATTCGACCAGGTCTTGTACCCGGGCTCTCTCGATTCCTTCGAGCGCCAGGGCGGGCGGATCGGGTCGGCCCACGGCTTCTACGTGGTCACCCCGAAGGGCAGGGCCATCTGCCACGTCACGCTCGAGTTCGACGACCAAGGATCGCTGAACGCCGGCGGGACGCTCGACCACGACGACGGCATCCGCGACGGCGTGCTCGGCGTGACTGGTGGGACCGGTCGCTTCAGGGGAAGGACCGGCCGGCTCGGGGTCGACGTGATGAACCCGAAGCGTTACAGACTCGACTCGGGCGGATAGG
>CAZDXK010000089.1:0-6472 GCA_964509215.1 uncultured Actinomycetes bacterium
CGGTGCTTGCGGAACGCGACCCCGAGCTCCAGCGTGAACAGCTCGTCGAACTTCAGCCGCTCTTGCGCGCGGGCGAGCTGGCCGGGATGCTCGGGGAAGTGGATCTTCCGCAGCGCCTTGTCGTAGTCCGACAGCGATTCGGCCTTCACCAACCCGGCCGGGAGGGGGTCCGGGATCTTCGGCAGCCGCTCGAGCGCCGCGTGGACGAGCTCCCTGATCGTCCGGGTGGTGATGCCCTCGGACGCCGGATGCACGGGGGTGATGCGCGCGGTGTGGATCAGGTCGGCGTCGTCGCCGCGGAGGAGCTCGACCTCCTGGTTCGCGAGCTGGGTCCGGCCCCGGTAGAGCGTGACGACGCCGGAGACGGCCACCTCCTGCCCCTCCTTGTACAGGGTGGCGAGCCACGGCTGGTTGAAGAACGTCAGATCGAGCAGACCGGTCTTGTCGTAGAGCGTGACGGTGACCATGGTCTGGCGCCGCCGTGTCTGACGTTTCCACACCTTGCGGACCGTCGCGATCACCGTGGCGTGCTGCCCGGCCCGCAGATCGCGGATCGCCTCCACCCTGGAGCGGTCGATGTAGCGCCGCGGGTAGTGATGCAACAGATCCCCGACCGTGTGCACGCCCATACGTGCGAGGACCTCATGCGCTTCTGACGCGTCCTTCGACCGGGAACCAGCGCGACGTTTCGCCAGCCGGTGGTCGATCTCGAGGACCGGGGAGCCGAGCGCGAGCCTCACGGAGCCTTCCTCATCGGGGACCGGTTCTATCATGCGAAGGATGGCGCCCCGCCGCTCGCGAACCCTCCTCACGTTGCTCCCGATCTTCGTGTTGCTCCCGATCTTCGTGCTGCTCTCCTTGGCGGCGACCTGCGGCGGTTCCGGGTCGGACCCGGCGGGTCGTGCCGATCCGGGGCCGACGGCGCGGAACGCCGTCACCGCCGCGCTGCTCCCGACCCACGTGGCCGAGCTCCCGACGTTCGACGTGGAGACCTATCACCGGCTGCTGACACAGTTGCGGGGGACGCCCGTCGTCGTGAACGTCTGGGCCTCGTGGTGCGGCCCGTGCAAGGCGGAGGCGCCGCTCCTGCACAGGGCGAGCCAGATCTACGGCGATCGGGTGCAGTTCCTCGGAGTCGACATCGTGGACTCGCTCGACGGGGCGCGCCGTTTCATCGCGGAGGAGGGCCTCACGTACCCGAGCATCTTCGACCCATCCGGCGCCATCAGGGACTCGCTCGGGATGATCGGACAGCCGGCGACGGTCTTCTACGACGCCGACGGCAACGTGGCGGAGACGTATACCGGTCAACTCACCGAGACAGCGTTGGACCAGGGCATCCGCGCGGCCCTCGACTGACCGGTCGCTCCAGGGACGTCTGTTACCCTGGTCGCCCTATGGCTGCGGTATGCGAGGTCTGCGGGAAGAAGCCGTTCTTCGGCAAGGCGGTGACGTTCTCCCATAAACGAAACAACCGGCGCTGGAACCCGAACATCCAGAAGGTTCGCGCCTTGGTGGACGGCACGCCCCGGCGGGTGCACGCCTGCACGTCGTGCATCAAGGCCGGCAAGATCACGCGCATCCCGCAGCGAACCCCGTAGCGTCCACCTCCTCCGGCTACCGGCGGTCGCCCGGCGGGATCGACCACAGGTGATCCACCGGACCGATCCCCTCGCCGATCTCGAGCCCGCGACGGATCGCCTCCGTCACGAACGCCTTGCCCGCCCGCGCGCTCTCCAGCAGTTCCCACCCCATGGCCAGGTGCGCGGCGATCGCCGCGGATAACGTGCACCCGGTCCCGTGCGTGTTCGGCGTATCGATCCGATCCCCCACGAGCCATTCCTCGATCCCACCCGACACGAACAGGTCGGCGGCCTCGGTCGAAGCCTCGAGGTGACCGCCCTTGACCAAGACCGCGCCGGCCCCGAGCGTCAGGATCGCGTCGGCCGCCCGGCGCATGTCGTCCTTCGCTTCGACCGGCACGCGCGAAAGACCGCTCGCCTCGGGGAGGTTGGGGGTGACGAGAGCCGCGAGCGGGAGGATCCTCGAACGGATCTCCTCGACCGCGTCCTCGGCCAGCAGAAGGTGTCCGTGCTTCGAAGCGAACACGGGATCCACGACCAGGTTCGGGATCTCCAGCTCCTCCACGGCGGCCGCCACGGCGCGGACGATGCCCGCGTTCGCCAGCATGCCGGTCTTGGCCGCATCGACGCCGATATCGGTCGTCACCGCGCGGATCTGATCCTCCACGAGCTGGGGAGCCAACGCCTCGTACCCGTAGACGCCTTTCGTGTTCTGCACGGTGATCGCGGTGATCGCCGTCATGCCGTACACCCCGATCGCGCTGAACGTCTTGAGGTCGGCCTGGATCCCTGCGCCGCCGCCTGAGTCGGAGCCGGCGATCGTGAGCGCCCGAGGCCGCGGGGCCGAAGCGTTCTTAGTCATCGGAAGTGATCCCAGCCGGTCGGTTCGAGCGGACGTTCCGCGCCGTCGCGGTGGATCGCGGTGAGAGCCTCTCCCTCGACGATGCGGCCGATCTCCGTGAGGGCCACGCCGAATCCCTCCTTCAGCTCCGCCCGCGCGGCCTCCACGGCCCCCGCCCCGGAGAACGTCGCCAGCAGCTCGTAGTCCTCGCCGCCGCCCAGCGCATCGTCGATCGTGGCGCCGTGCGCGACCGGGACGTCGTCTATCGAGAGGCAGGCTCCCACGCCGCTCGCGCTCGCCAGACGAGACAGGTCGAGCGCCAGACCGTCCGAAACGTCCATCATCGCGGTAACGCCGAGCCGGGCGAGCACACCGCCCTCCCCTACCCGCGCGGTGGGTCGGAGGTGGCGGCGCACCAGGGCGAGCTGCTCGGCGGTGGGCACCGTGCGAAGGTCCCTGAGCCGCAGGCCGGCGGCGCTCCCGCCGAGCTCGCCGGTGACGATCACGCGATCGCCGGGGCGTGCTCCCGATCGGAGGACCGCCTTGCCCGGCGCGACCTCACCCGTGACGGTCACCGCGATCGAGGCTTCGCGCCCTCGAGACAGGTCCCCCCCCACCAACCACAGGGCGTACTCTTCGCACGCCTCGCGCATCCCGCCGAACAGCTCCATCACCCACCCGGTCTCGACGTCGGGCGGAAAGGTCAGGGCGCACACGGCCGCTCGCGGGCTCGCTCCCATGGCCGCGATGTCGCTGACGTTCACGACGATCGCCTTGTGACCCAGGTCGCGCGCGCCCGCCGGTCCCCGCACGAAGTGCACGTCCTCCACCAGCGCGTCGGTCGTGATGACCAGCTCCCCGCCGGTCGGCGCGAGGACCGCGGCGTCGTCCCCGACGCCCACGCGAACCTCAGGGCCCGCGCCTGAGAGCAGACGGCGGATCGCCTCGAGCATCGCCTCCTCGGTGAGATCCATCGCTCCCTATCCGTCCACCGGACCTTCGCTATCCGTCCACCGGACCTTCACTCCGCTCGACGACCCGGCGAACGGAGAGCGATGGGCGTTTCGCTAGACTGTCACGCTAGCTGTTCCCAGCGCGCCCTTCGCTCATCCACGGTAACCAACCAGGAGGAACCCGGTGCCCGAGACCCACGTCAACCCCACGCCCGAGGAGCTGCGGACGTTCACGGAAGCCATGCCGCAAGCCCGCCTCACCGAGTTCGGGAACATGAACGTCCAGACCGAGGTCACCTCCCGCAGCGCCGCGAGCACCTACGTCGTGGGAGGGCCCTCGAGCGGGAAGACCATGACCCGCGAGGCGTTCGACGACATCGCCGCCGAGCAGGATGCCTATCTGGCGGATCGGGACGTGGTCGTGATCGACGGGTACATCGGCAACGACCCCGAGCTGCGAACGGCCTCGCGCCTCACGATCGAGAAGGCGAACGCGAACATCGCCGGGATGCAGCAGAAGCTCTACTTCGAGCGCACGGACGGCGCCGAGCCCGAGGTGCACGTCATCTACACACCCAACCTCGCCGCGCCCGGCTACCCCGACGACCGGCTGATCGCGGTGGACCTGGAGAACGGGGTCACGCGCGTCCTGAACTCCGACTACTTCGGTGAGTCGAAGAAGGGCGGCCTGCGGATGTGGAACGACATCGTGTACCGCAAGGGGGGGCTCGCGCTGCACGCGGGTCTCAAGGCGATCCCGACCGACGCCGGCGAGAAGATCATCATGATCATCGGCCTGTCCGGCACCGGCAAGACGACCACCACGTTCACCACGCAGAACGGCTCCGAGCCGGTCCAGGACGATTTCGTGGGGCTGATGCCGGGAGGACACGCTTGCGGCACCGAGAACGGGTGCTTCGCGAAGACGTTCTCGCTCGACCCGGAGTTCGAGCCGTCGATCTACGGCGCGGTGGTCAAGACGACCACGTACCTGGAGAACGCCTACCAGGACGAGTCTGGGAAGGTGAACTTCTTCGAGGAGAGCTATACGCAGAACGGCCGCGCCGTGTTCGAGATGTCGGATCTGTTGCGGTACCGCGACGCTCGCGAGGTCGGCACCGTCGACTACCTGCTGATCCTGAACCGGAACGAGAACATCATCCCGGCGGTGGCCAAGCTCTCGCAGGAACAGGCCGCCGCGTACTTCATGTTGGGCGAGACCACGGGGACCAGCGCGGGAGGCGCCGCCGAAGCCGGCATCTTCCTCCGCGTCCCCGGCACGAACCCGTTCTTCCCCCTGCCGCATGGGCTGCAGGGCAATCGGATCCTGGAGCTCCTCGCGTCACATCCGATCGAGACCTACCTGCTGAACACCGGCCGCGTCGGCGGCAAGGACGACGACGATCGCTCGAAGAAGCTGAAGATCCCGCACACGTCCGCGTGCGTGAAAGGGATCGCCGAGGGAACGATCGCGTTCGTCGAGGACGACGACTTCGGGTACCTGATCGCCGGGTCCGTACCGGGCATCGACGACCCCGAGCTGCTGCAGCCGCGCCGCCTCTACGAGCGTCAGGGTCGGGGCGATGAGTACACGCAGATCGTCGATCGGCTGAAGTCCGAGCGGGTCGCCCGTCTCCAGGAGTTCCCCGAGCTCTCGGATGACATCGTCAAGGCCGTCGGCTAGCCCGCTGGATCGACGCGGTACCTCGTGTAGCTAGTCCGTGCCAGACTAGGCTGTGATGTCGCGTCGGCGGAAGTTCCAGACGGCGAGGATCATGAACACCACCGTGTAGATCACGCTCACCGTCAGGCCTGCGCGCATCCCGCTCCAGTCGACCGGGAACCGGAACAATCCGGTGAACCCGAGCCAGCCGTGCGTCGGGACGTACGGATGCAGCACCTGCAGGCTGGGGATCTGGTCGACGACCTGGCTCGCGATGGCGACGATCACCGTGGCGACGATCGCCCCCGGGCCCGAGTCGGTGAGCGTCGAGATGAAGAGCCCGACGGCCGTGATCCCGGACGCGGCTACCAGGATGTACGCGCCCGACCCGACGACGCGGACGAGCGCCTGCGACGTCGACAGCGTTGTCCCGCTGAACGTCGGGAGGGGGCCGAACCCGAACACCACGCCGCCGGCCAACAGGCCGGCGAGGATCACACCCGCCAGCAAGGCTCCGGTGAGCGACATCGAAGCGAGGTACTTCGCGCCCAACAGCCGGGCCCGGCGAACCGGCCGCACCAGCAGGTAGCGGAGCGTCCCCGATTGCGCCTCGCCCGCGATCGCGTCTCCCGCGAACAGACCGATCGCGAGCGACATGAAGAACGGCTGCACGACGGCGAGGCCGGTGAGCGGGGCGAACAGCCCGTTGCGTACGATCTGGAGCAGGAACGGCGGAGCGTCCTCGGCCATCTGCGGCTGCGGCGGTGAGGCCTTCACCGCGATCACGATGAGGACGGGAACCCCCGCGAGCGCGGCGGCGAGCAACCACGTCCGCCAGCGCCGGAGGGCCTTCCCGATCTCAACGCGGAACATCGATGCCCTCCACCAGGTGGAGGAACACGTCTTCCAGCGTGTCGCGCTCGGGCACGAGCGCGTTCACCCCGATCCCAGCCGCGACCAGTGCCGCGTTGAGCGCGCTCGGCGTCGCCTCGCCGGCCAACATCACGTGGACGACTCCGGAGCCCTCGCCGCTCGCGGACACGATCGAGACGCCCGGCGTCCGCTCGACGACCGTCCGCGCCGCCCTCACGTCGTCCACCTCGATCCGGACCCTGTGGGCAGCGCCGCGGAGCGTGCCCGGCGGTCCTTCGGCGACGATCCGTCCCTGCGCCATCACGCCGACCCGATCGCACATCGCCTCCACCTCGGCCAGCAGGTGACTGGAGACGAACACGGTCGTCCCGCCGTCGGCCAACCCCCGCAGGAGCCGCCGCATCTCCCGCATGCCGGTGGGATCGAGCCCGTTCGTCGGCTCGTCGAGCATCAGCAGCTCGGGCTCCCCCAGGAGCGCGAGCCCGATGCCCAAGCGTTGGCGCATGCCCTGGCTGTACGCCTTCACTCGCTTGTGGGCGGCGTCGGTGAGCCCGACCTG
>CAZDXK010000090.1:0-6316 GCA_964509215.1 uncultured Actinomycetes bacterium
GGTGAGCCGATCATCACGGCGTCGGCGCCGCAGGCGATCGCCTTGGCGATGTCTCCTCCGGTACGCATGCCGCCGTCGGCGATCACGTGGCAGTAGCGGCCGGTCTCGTGCTGATGCTCACGCCGGGCGGCCGCCGCGTCTGCGATCGCCGTGGCCTGCGGGACACCAACGCCGATCACGCCGCGTGTCGTGCAAGCGTTGCCGGGCCCCACGCCGACCAGCACGCCGACGGCGCCGGTCCGCATCAGGTGCAGCGCCGTCGAGTACGACGCGCACCCGCCCACGATCACGGGCAGATCGAACGTGGCGATGAACTCCTTGAGGTTGAGCGGCTCGGTCCGCGTTGACACATGCTCCGCCGACACGACCGTGCCCTGGATCACCAGGATGTCGAGCTCCGCCTCGAGCACGAGCGGGGCGTACTCGATCACTCGCTGCGGTGTGAGTGATGCGCTGGAGACGACCCCGGCATCCTTGATCTCCCGGATCCGCTTCACGATCAGCTCGGGTTTGACCGGCTCCTTGTAGAGCTCCTGCATCCGGCGCGTTGCCTTCTCGTCGGGAAGCGACGCGATCTCGTCGAAGATGGGCTCGGGGTCCTCGTAGCGTGTCTGTAGGCCTTCGAGGTTCAGACATGCCAGCCCGCCGAGCCGCCCGACCTCGATGGCCGTCGCGGGCGAGACCCCCGCGTCCATCGCCGAGGCCATCATGGGCAGCGGGAACGTGTACGCATCGATCTCCCAGCTGATGTCCACGTCGTCCGGGTCGCGCGTCCGCCTGGACGGGACGATCGCGACCTCGTCGAGCCCGTAGGCTCGGCGGCCCGTCTTGCCGATACCGATCTCGTACTCCATGCCCGCGTACCCCCGTCTCGCTCGCCGACCCCGGAAACGTGAGACGCCCACCCGCTCCCGGATGGGCGTCATCGTTGCATGGACGAAGCGTAGCAGGCCCCCGGTTAGGCTTCCTTTGCGACGTGTCCCGTCTCGGTGAGCCGGAGGTCGGTCAGGCCCGAGTGGACCCGCTGGCCCTGGACCATCGGCGTCGCGTCGTCGATGTAGCCGTGCGACTTCAAGGTGTCCAGGACGTGCCGCAAGGAACCCTCCGGATCCTCGGACTCGGTGTCGATCCGCAGCTCCGGGTTCTCCGGCGCCTCGTACGGATCGTCGACACCGGTGAACCCGGTGATCTCGCCGGCGAGCGCCTTCTTGTACAGGCCCTTCGGGTCGCGGTGCGCGGCGATCTCCTCGACCGTCGCGTGCATGTGGACCTCGACGAACTCACCGATCTGCGTACGAGCGGCGTCCCTGGTCTCCTTGTACGGCGAGATCGGACAGCAGATGGTCGCCACACCGTTGCGCGTCAGCAGGTCGGCAACGAACGCGATCCGAAGGATGTTCGTGTCGCGGTCCTCCTTAGAGAACCCGAGACCCTTCGACAGGTTCTTGCGGACCTCGTCACCGTCCAGGATCTCGGTCTTCAGATCACGCGCCTTCAGCTCGTGATAGAGCATCTCCGCGATCGTGGACTTCCCCGACCCGGAGAGGCCGGTGAACCACACCGTGAAACCCTTGTCACCTTGCGTCACAGGAAGCTCCTTCCGACGACGCCCTCGGGCGCCTCGATGTCATACAGCTTGAGGATCGTAGGGCCGACGTCGACCAAGTTCATGCCTTCGACGCGGCCCATCGGCTGCCCGGGCAGGCCTTTCATGGCGAACACAGCCGTGCGGTCGTGGTTGGCCCCGTCGGGACCGGTGTCGTTGTCGTAGGTGAAGAGGCTGGGGTTGCCGACCGAGCCGACCGAGCGCCAGGCCAGGTCGCCGAAGTACACGATGAGATCCGGCGCTACTCCACGTACCTCCGGGTACACATCCTGCGGCTTCAGGACCTTGGTGCCGAGGGGCTGACCGTCGGGTCCGGGCGCCGATTCCAGCTTGGTCACCAGCTCGTCGCGGACCGCCTCGTACCGTGAAGGGTCGACGACCCCGTTCGGCTCTCGTCCCTTCACGTTCAGGAAGCACCGGCCGTAGTAGCCGCCGTCGCCCCATGCGACCGTGCGACCCCAATCGATCGGTGCCTTGGCGATGGGCATCGGCCCGGCAAGCGTCTCGGACATCGCGAGGTATCCCTCCTGCATCAACCAGTCGTTGAAGCAGAGTCCACCCATCATCGGGCGCGCGCCGTGATCGGACATGACGATCGTGATGACATCGTCGGGTAGAAGCTCGATCAGCGAGCCGACCTGCTCGTCGAGGAACCGGTAGTAGTCCTGGAACGACGTCTCGAATCGGTTCCCGGGCTCGTACAGCGGGTGGGTCGGATCCACGTACTTCCAATAGATGTGGTGGAGCCGGTCAGGTCCCATCTCGACCATCATGAAGTAGTCCCACGGCTTGTTCTTGACGAGCCGTCGCGCGACCGCGAACCGACGCTCCGTCATCTTGAAGATCTGATCGAGCGCGAAGTCCAGATCCTGCTCGCGGAACTTCGGGACGTCGAAGATGTAGTTGCCCGGACCGCCGAGCTCTTCGGCGATCTCGGTTTCGAGCTCCTGTGGGAATGCGAAGCGCTCCGCGCTCGGTGGGGTGAGGAAGCAGGCGACCCGCCAACCGGGGAACTCTTTCGGTGGCGGGTAACCGGGCGGCACCCCGATCAAGAGCGACCGCATCCCCTTCTCGCCAAGCTTGTCCCAGACGGTCGGTTCCTTGACGGAGAGCGAGGTCGTGATCGCGAGCCCGTCGTACGAGTGGTCCTTGCGGTTGCGGAAACCGTAGATCCCGAGCTGCCCCGGAGTCTTTCCGGTCATGGCGCACGCCCAGGCGGGAACGGTGATGGGCGGCGTGATGCTCGCCAGGTCGCCATGCATCCCGGCGTCCATCAATCTCCGGATGTTGGGGATGTCGTCGATGAGGTCGCGGAACAGGATCTGCGGCGCGACGCAGTCGAGCCCGATCACCGCGACCCTGGGTCCCTGTTGCATGCTGGATGTCCTTACTACGATTCGGGGGCCTCGAGGCGGAAGCGGGCGTGATTGCTCACGGGGGCGCTTCCGCGGTTCGCGTATCCTACCAAGCCGCCTGAGACCCGGACCGAGCTGTGGAGCCGCCCTCAATGACGTTCTTGCGACGAGTGCTGAGCGCCCAAGCCGCCCTCTGGGCGGTGTTCGGCTTCGTCGTGGGGATCGCGCCCGGGTGGTTCCTGGAGACGGTGGCCGGACAACCGGCTCTCACCGACGACGCCTGGTTCCGAGCGCTCGGCGTGATCGCGGTCGTCCTCGCCCTCTTGATGGTGCTCGTCGCACAGCGTCTCGAGGACGTCTGGTGGTGGGCTTGGGCGTTCGTGGTCCTCGAGACGGGAACGGCCACGGTGTTCGTGCTCCATGCGCTCTTCGGTCTGCCTGAAGGCGCGGCGGCCTGGTCGTGGTGGCTGCTCGCGCTCGTGAACGGCGCCGTGGGAGCGCTCGATCTGGTGGGTCTGGGTCTCGCCGCGCAGGAGAAACCGTTCTCTTGAGCGACGACCGACGACCGAAACCCGACGTCAGCGCGTCTCTCGTGCGGCGGCGATCCGTTCGCTCGCGATCCGGGCCGCCGCCGCTTCGGGGGTGACGCCGTCGAGGTCGGCCGCGGCGAACACCTGCGTCAGCGTGTCGCCGATGCCCGCCAATCGCGCCGACATCTGCTCCGGCGACCAACCCGATCGCTCGTACCCAGCCAGGTGGAGCACCCCACCGGCGT
This sequence comes from uncultured Actinomycetes bacterium, assembly GCA_964509215.1. Classification (GTDB taxonomy): domain Bacteria; phylum Actinomycetota; class UBA4738; order UBA4738; family HRBIN12; genus JBBQVZ01. Next base: position 3,737 of record CAZDXK010000090.1, read on the forward strand.
TCACCACGTAGTCGGGCGCGTACAGGATGCCCGCGGCTGACAGCCGGTCCGCGTCGACCGGCGTCGCCAGCTGGTTGTTCGCCGCTCCGGCAACGACGCGACACCGCAGACGCGGGATCGTGTCGGCGTTGAGCACCGCGCCCGTCGCGCACGGCGAGAACAGATCGCACGGTGCATCGAATGCATCCTCCGGATCCACGATGTCGGCTCCGACCCGCTCGGCGACCGTTCGCGCCCGTTCGGCGTCCACATCGGACACCACGAGCTTCGCGCCCGCTTCGGCCAACAGGTCGCAGAGCGGACCTCCCACCGCGCCCGTCCCCTCCACCACGATCGTCCTGCCGGACGGATCGTCGGACCCGAACGCGTGCGCCAGGCTGGCGCGGATCCCGTGGAACACACCGATCGCCGTGTCGGGCGCCGACGTGCCGGAGCCTCCGCCGGTCGCGCTGCGGCCCATCACGTGGGGGCTTCGCTTCCCCACCACGTCCATATCGCTTTCGGTGGTATTCATGTCGCACGCGGTGACGTAGCTCCCGCCCAGCGACGCCACGAGGTCCGCGTACCGCAGCAGCATCTCGGTCCGCGCGTCGCCCTCGGGGATCGAGGGCACCGCGAGCACCGACTTCCCTCCTCCGAACGGCAGATCGGCCATCGCGTTCTTGAACGTCATCGCCGCCGAGAGCCGGAGCACGTCGCCGAGAGCTTCTTCAGGGGCGGCGTACACCTTCATCCGCGTACCTCCGAAGCCGGGTCCGAGGGCCGTGGAGTGAATGGCGACGAACATCCAGGTTGACGATGGTGCATCGAATCGCGTCGCGACGAACTCGCCGTCCCATCCGCGGATGAGCTCCTCGAACATCCCGCGGCAGTCTAGGTCAGGTCTGCCGGATACGCTCCATCGCGGTCATGCCGGCTTCCCACGCCGCGTCGATGTCAGCGTCCGCCGGGAACCTGCCATTGATCTCCAGCATCACCAGGCCGTGCGCGAGGGCCCACGCGGCTCTGGCCCCGGCGATCGAGCCCATCGCCTGCCCGAGCGGCGCCGCGGCCCGATACTCGAGTCCCACGGGGAGCCGTTCACGACGTAGCGGACGATCGGTCATCAATCGGTAGATGTGCGGATGCGCGCGCGCGTACTGGCGATACGCGGCTCCAAGCGCCGCGATCTGCGATCGCGGCCGGGTCGCGAGCGCCGCCTCGAACGCGGCGGCCGACTCCTCGAACCCGAGCACGATCAGCTCGAGCTCCAGCGCCTCCTTGTCCGGGAAATGCTTGTAGAGCGACGGCGCTTTCATCCCGAGGTCGGCGGCGAGCCGGCGCATCGTCAGCGCCGGCTCGCCGTCGCGTTCGAGGATCAGCCGCGCCGCCTCGACGATCTCGCGACGGCGCGGCGTCAGCCTGGTGTCGGCCTCGACCGCGGTCATCTCGCGAACGTCTTGGCCGCTGAGGCCTTCATGGCGGCGGCGCGGTCCGCGAGCGCACGGTTCATGGCCTGGAACCCGCGCAACGTCGACGGGAGGACACTTCGGCGGACGAACGGCAACAGGATCCCCCGGAACCGCTCCGACTGCACGAAGCGGGTCCTGCGTCCGCCGTCGATCGGCTCCAGCTCGAACCGGTGCGCGCCTTCGAAGATGTGGGGCACCCCGCTCAGCGTGCCCAGCCATCCGAACGCTCGACCGGGCTCGACGGCGGTCACGTGAGGCTTCAACGTCATGCCGCGGCCGTCCGACGGCCGGATCCGAACCCGCAGGCGCGCGCCGACCTCCTGGTCCCCTTCGATCAGGTCGATGAAGGGGTTCCAGTCCGGATACGCCGCGAAGTCGGCCAGCACGCTCCACACGGTTTCGGGATCGGCGTCGATCTCGACCTCCGCTCGTAACTCGTTCTTCGCCGTCATGACGAGCTCCCTTCTCTCGACACTACTGAGGTCACGTCTCGGGGCTAACTGTGTTAGCCCATTGTAAGAGAACAGTGTTAGCCTGTCAACCCTCGAGATCCGGCCGCTCGATGTGTCCCGCGCAGCACGAAGGGCGGGGCGCGAAGCGCCCCGCCCTCGTGGCGGTACCACTCGTCGGTACGGACGAGCTCAGTGCATGTGTCCGTGGCCGGCGGCCGCCGCAGCCTCGTCCTCGTCCTCGGGCTTCTCGACGACCGAAGCCTCTGTGGTGAGCACGAGCGCGGCGATCGAGGCCGCGTTCTGCAGCGCCGACCGGGTGACCTTGGCCGGGTCGACGATCCCGGCCTTCACCATGTCGACCCATTCGCCGCTGGCGGCGTTGAAGCCGTTGCCGCTGTCCCCTTCACCGCGGAGCTGGGAGACGATGACCGCCCCTTCGTATCCGGCGTTCGCGGCGATGCGCCTGGCCGGCTCGGAGAGGGCGTCCCGGACGATGTTCGCGCCGGTGGCCTCATCGTCCTTCAGCTTGAGCTTCAGGAGCGCGCTCTCGGCGCGAACGAGCGTCACGCCGCCGCCGGGAACGATCCCCTCTTCGACGGCCGCACGCGTCGCCGAGACGGCGTCCTCGATGCGATGCTTCTTCTCCTTCAGCTCGACTTCGGTGGCAGCGCCAACCT
>CAZDXK010000091.1:0-6261 GCA_964509215.1 uncultured Actinomycetes bacterium
CGCCCACCGCGGAGGTTCCCTCGTGCCCGTCGACCCGCCTCGCCGGCGGCGACGCCCAGCTCGGGACAGTCGCGTGGGCGAACGGTGGGATCCTGCTCCTGCTGGATCTCGATACGTGCGAGGAACGCACCCTGGTCGACGTCGGTGCGGCTCCTCCGGTCCGATTCAGTCACGACGGCCTGTGGGTCGCGTTCGGCGACGGCTCGATCGTGCCGGCCGGCGGCGGCGAGGTTCAGAGCCCAATCGGGCAGCTGGAAACGTGGCAGTGGTCGCCCACCGACGACGTGCTCGCCGGCGTGACCGCCGGAGGCGGCCTGGTGGTCGGTGGCCCCGAGGAGGAAAGGCGGATCCTGCTGAAGGACGGATCCGACGTGGGACAGGTGATGTTCAGCCCCGACGGCGGATCGCTCGAGGTGGACCTCGGCGGGGATCGGATCGCGGTCGTCGACGCGGTCGACGGCGTGACCACGACGGTCTATCGGGTGTCGCCGGGGACCAAAGCCCCGCCCCTCGTCGCGGGCTGGTCGCCGGACGGGCGCTGGGTGTTGTTCTTCTCGAGGTTCCCCGGACAGGCCGGGGTCCCACTCAACACCGTCCCCGCCGACGGCGGCGACTGGGTGAACGTGTTCGACCCGGTGTTGGCGTACGACGACTTCCTGAGCTGGTGCGGGCGGCGCCTGGCCCTGTCCGGCGGCGGGGAGCAGGCGCCGAGCGAAGGGAATCAGATCCTCGTATCGGGTCCTCCCGACTGGCGGTACGAGAACCTGTCCGACGACTTCAGTCGGAGCTGGATCTGGCCGGCGTGCTCGCCCAACGGCAAGTGGATCGTCGCGACGGCCACCGCGAACCGTCCCGAGTCGCCGCCGGGGCGCGGGATCCGAGCGCTGTGGTTGCTCTCCACCGACGGCACGCGTCGGGCCCGGCTCAGCGGACCCGGCAACGCCGCCTACGAGGCGGCGCGGTGGTCGGCCGACGGCCGGTTCCTCCTGGTCGTTCGGCGGGGCCTCGACCCGAGCTCCCCCGGCGCCCTGCTCCTCCTAAGTTTCGACCCGGCCTCGGGAAAGACCAAGCGCGCCGCGGGGCCCGTCGCTCGGTTGAGCGCCGCTCCGGGCGAGCACGGCCACACCGACTGGTCGAACACGAGCGACTGGTACCGACCCCAGTAACCGACCTTCCGTGAACCGTTACGGTCTCTCGGCCGTAGACCCTCCGTACGCGAGCTCGCGCGCTACCCCTCATCCGTTCGACCCAAAGGAGTGATCGCGATGTCCATCCGTAGGTCCTTCATCGTCGCGTCCGTGTCCTTGCTGTTGCTGGCCGCCTGCTCCGGCGACGACAACGCCGGTGGCGACACCGGGGGAACCGGCGCCGGCTCGCCCACCGAGACCGAGTCGTCGGCCCCACCTGCGTCCGAGTCGGAGTCACCGGCGTCCGGTGGCGGTGGGGAGACCGAGGTCGAGAGCGAGGATTCCGCGCTCGGGACGATCCTCGTCGACTCGGACGGCAACACGCTCTACCTGTTCATGCCGGACACTGACGGCATCAGCACGTGCTACGACGACTGCGCGGCCAGCTGGCCGGCGCTGATCGCGAAGGGCGAGCTGAAGGCCGGCGGTAGCGGAGACGTCGACGGGTCGTTGCTGGGCACCACCGAGCGCGACGACGGCCAGAGGCAGGTGACGTACAACGGCCACCCGCTCTACTACTTCGCCGGCGACCAGGCCGCCGGCGACACGAACGGGCAGAACGTGGGCGATGTGTGGTTCGTGGTCTCGCCGGCAGGCGAGCCGATCACGAGCTGAGCACGCGGGAACGTTCGTCGCCTTCAGGGGTCGACGCGGTTGTGGAGCTCGATCGACCAACGCCACTCCGAGCCGTCGTCGGCGTTCCACCACTGCCTCAGCAGGCCGATCTCACCGCCGGGCAGGATGACCGGCAGCCCGAGGTCGGCCTGCGAAGGCCAGACGTTCTCGCGACGGACGGATCCGGCGTCGAGCGTCAGCCTCGGCGAAGTTCCGGTGGTTACCAGATCGTCGTGACAGGATAGGCGCGGACCACTTGATCGCCGGTCACCAGCGGCATCCCTTCGGCGAGCGCTTGCGCGACCAACATCCGGTCGAACGGATCTCGGTGGAGGTCTGGGAGCGTCTCGAGTTCGAACGTGTGACGCATCGTGATCGAGAGTGGCTGGAACGCGTTCTCCTCCAAGTGCTTGGCGATGAAACCATCCACCGGTTCGGGGAGCGGCAGCCGACCGATCCGGGACTTCGTGATGATCTCCCACGCCGACGTTGCGCTCAGGAACACCTGGTTGTCGGACGCACCGATGGATCCCCTGGCAACAGCTGAGAGTCGCTCGTCGTCGGTGATCCACCACAGGAACGCATGCGTGTCGAGGAGGACCCTCATCCCCATTCGGCGATGACGTCGTCGGGAAGCGGAGCGTCGAAGTCGGGGGGAACGACGAATGTCCCCTTGGCGCTCCCCGGCCGGCGATCGCCCGTGTCGGGTGTGATCGGGACGAGCTTCGCGACCGGACGTCCGGCCCTCGCGATCACGATCTCTTCGCCAAGCAGGACGCGCTCGATCAGCTTCGAGAAATGCGTCTTGGCGTCGTGGATGTTCACAGGGTCCATCTCGGCCAGTATGGACTAACCACTGGACTAATGTCGAGAGGAGGTTGTCGCCTTGTCGATCCGGCGGTCGAGGCGCGTGGCGATCGCGTCGATGCGGAGCATCAGACAGAAGACGGACCCGATGAGCATCGCCGCAACGCCGAGCGCGATCCAGATAGCGAGCATGCGAGGAATCGTGAACCGGTGAGGGGTACGGAACCGTGACCCGCGTCACGGTTTGGCCCACATTCTTTGTCTGGGCACCCCAAACACATCGGCACGTTGCCTGGCGTACGATCGCCGCCGACGAGAAGGGGAGACATGGAAGGCGTCGGTCGGTTGGGCTGGTGTGCGGTCGACTGTGCCGATCCGGTGCGCCTCGCCGCGTTCTGGAGCGAAGTGCTCGGGATGGAGATCGATGAGAGCTACCTCGGCGATCCCCCTCACTACGTCGGCCTGATCCCGGCGACTCCGGGTGGCCTCGTGATCACGTTCAACCGCGTCCCCGAGCCCAAGACGGTGAAGAATCGCCTCCACTTCGACATCGAGGTCGACGAGGTGGAGGCCGCCACGGCCCGAGTCCTGGAACTCGGGGGTCATCAGGCACCCACCGACGACTTCGACGAGTACGGATTTCGGTGGCGGGTTGTGTCCGACCCGGAAGACAACGAGTTCTGCCTGATCTTCGGGACGGCCTGAGAACCGTTGCAACGGGATCGGCGGGCAGCGTGTATAAGACGCGTGGGACCTGAACGGGAGACGACGAGCGCAGCCATGGTGCCCCTCGGGGTCAGCCATCGAAGCGGGCTCGCCGAGGTCTATGTCCGTCAACCATCGCGAGGCCGTCCAACAAGACGCGCGGTTCGGCCACGGATGAAGGGGTGGGCTCTGGCCTTGAGTGTCCGAGATGCGGACCATGATGGCTCTTCCGTCGGGTACTCGTTCGATTCTCGACGAGGCAGCGATGCAAACCAGCGCTAGACGGCCTTGCGGTACAGGCGCACCGCGATGGGCGCGAAGATCGCGATGATCGCGACCGACCAGAGGATGGTCTTGATCACGAGCGACGACGTGGGCCCGCCCAGCGTGAGCGCGCGGAACGACTCGATCGTCACGGAGACGGGCTGGTTCCGGGCCCACGGCTGCAGCCAACCCGGCATGTTGTCCACCGGGACGAAGGCCGCAGACGCGAACACCAACGGCGCCAGCACTGGAAACGCGGCCGCCTGCGCCGTCTCGGGATCCTTCACCGCGAGTCCGACGGTGGCGAAGATCCATGACATCGCCCAGCCGAACAGCAGGACCAACGAGATCCCGGGGACCAGCGCGAGCACGGTGGTGTGGATCCGCCACCCGACCAGGAACCCCACGAGCATCATGAGGAAGACGACGAAGACGTTCCGGATCAGGTCCGCGACCGTCCGGCCGACCAGGACGGCGGGCGTCCACATCGGGAGCGCGTGGAAGCGCTCCATGAGCCCGCTCTTCAGGTCGCTGGCCAAGCCGATCGCGGTCGCGAGCGAGCCGAACACCACCACCTGCAGGAAGATCCCGGGCATCAGGTAATCCACGTAGGGGACGCGACCCGTGTCGATCGAGCCGCCGAAAACGAAGCGGAACATCAGGACGAAGATGATCGGCTGGATCGTCGAGAAGACCAGCAACTGCGGGATGCGGAGGTATTGGAGGAGGTTCCGCTTGATCACCGTGCCGGTGTCGCGCAGGCGCCCCCAGGGGATCCGGCGATCGGCGATGTCCCGCCCCGTCGCGACCTGGACCGCACTCATGCCCTACCTCCTCGCCGGCTCGTGACCGGTTCGCTCGGTTCGTCGTCGGCTTCTGCCCGATGGCCGGTCAGCGCCAGGAACACGTCGTCCAAGCTGGGTTCGCGGACCGCGAGCGCGTCCGGCTCGACGCCGTTCGTGTCGAGCATGCGCAGCACATCGATCAGGATGGTGGCGCCGTCGTTCGAGGTGATGCGGAGCGTCCCGTTGTCGCGCTCGACCTGCCCGTTGACTTTGCCCGTGAGGATGGTCTCGGCCTGCGTCGAACGTCCGTCCCCGTCGAACCGCATCTCCACGACGGTGCTGCCCAGCTGCGCCTTGAGGTTCGCCGGAGTGTCGTTCGCGATCACCTTGCCGCCGTCGACCACCGCGATCCGTTCCGCGAGCCGGTCTGCCTCCTCCAGGTACTGCGTGGTCAGCAGGACCGTGGTGCCGTCGGCCACGAGCTGTTCGATCGTCTCCCAGAGCGCGTTGCGACTGGTGAGGTCCAGACCGGTGGTCGGCTCGTCCAGGAACAGGACGGGCGGCTTCGTGACGAGCGACGCCGCGATGTCCAACCGCCGGCGCATGCCGCCCGAGTAGGTACGGAGCGGTCGGTCGGCCGCGTCGGTCAGATCGAACTTCGCGAGGAGCTCCGCAGCCCGCGGCATCAGCTCGGGTGTGGGGAGCTGTCCCAACACGCCGACCATTTTCAGATTTTCGCGGCCCGTGAGGTTCGCGTCGACGGCGGCGTACTGACCGGCCAGTCCGATCCGCCGCCGGACGGCCGGGGCCTGCTTCACGACGTCGTAGCCGAGCACCTCCGCGTGCCCGCCGTCGGGCTGCAGGATCGTGGCCAGGATGCGGACGGCGGTGGTCTTGCCGGCGCCGTTCGGCCCGAGGAGCCCGAAGACGGTTCCCTGCGGGACCTCGAGGTCGATGCCGCCCAGGGCTTCGAGCTCGCCGTAGTGCTTGGTCAACCCTTCGACACGGATCGCGATATCGCTCATGACCAACGCACCCTCCCACAACTCCTTGAGAACTGTCAAGTATCGTGATATATCAAAGGTCGAGGACATTGAAGTATCATTGAGGGGTCACGGAGGAGGGGCGATGACGTCGGAGGGAACGGCCGCGAGCGACCCCGCCGTCGATGCGGTCGCCGGCGACGTCTGGCGGCTGATGGCGGAGTTCACCTGGAGCCGCATGCAACGCGGACCGGCGTTCCAGGCATTGAAGTCCCAGGGACTGACACCGGGCCACCTGCGGGTCCTCCAGGCCCTGGAGCCGGATGAGGCGATCTCGATGGGCGCGATCGCCGACATCCTGCAGTGCGACCCATCCGTGGCGACGTGGCTGATCGACCGGCTCGAGGAGCGCAAGCTCGTCGAGCGGAAGATGCTCACCACCGATCGTCGCGTGAAGATCGTGAGCCTCACACGCCGAGGCGTGCGTGTGAAGACCAAGGTCCTCGCGCGTCTCCTGGAACCACCACCGGAGTTGATGACGCTCGGTCTGGAGCGCCTCGAAGCGCTCCGTGGCGCGCTGAGCGTCCTCCCTCCCACCGAGCGATGGAACACACACGGTCGAGGCGAGGGCCGGCACGGCTCATCGAGGGTGCGCGGCGTGGGGAAGGCCTAGGTTCGATATCGCCCCCGAGTCACGATCGTCGCTCAGGTGCTCTGGAACAGGCCCATCACGTTGCCTTCGGGATCCTTGAAGTAGCCGAACGCCCCCATCCCCGGGATCGGCGTGCTCGGCGTGATCACCGTGCCGCCCTCGGCCTCGACCTTCTTCAGGGCCTCCTCGACCGAGTCCACGCCGATCGTGATCACCGGCGAGGGCGTCGCCTTGCTCCGGTCCATCAGCCCACCGTTGATCGC
>CAZDXK010000092.1:0-6228 GCA_964509215.1 uncultured Actinomycetes bacterium
GGCATCCCGACGAACATCAACCTGAAGAGCATGGTCTGGTACCCGAAGGACGACTTCGACGCGGCCGGCTACACGATCCCGACCACGTGGGACGAGATGCTGGCTCTCTCCGATCAGATCGTGGCGGACGGCGGCACCCCGTGGTGCGTCGGCTACAAGAGCGAGGGCTCGACCGGGTGGCCGGCGACCGACTGGATGGAAGACATCATGCTCCGGACGGCGGGTTTGGACACGTACCAGCAGTGGGTCGACCACGAGATCCCGTTCAACGACCCGTCCGTCGTGAACGCGGCCGAGGTGTTCGGGGACGTCATGTTCAAGGACGGGTACGTCCTCGGTGGCGCGGACAACACGCCGTCCGTCGACTTCGGCGACGCTCCGCTCCCGATGTTCGAGAGCCCGCCCGGCTGCTGGCTGCACCGGCAGGCGAGCTTCATCAACGCCTTCTTCCCCGAAGGCACGGAGGCCGGCGTCGACTATGACTGGTTCCCGCTTCCCCCGATCGACCAAGAGGGAACCCTGTTCGCCGGCGAGCTGGCGGTCGCGTTCCGTAACGCGCCCGAGATCAAGGACTTCCTCGACCGGTTCATCGGCGAGGAGGTCCAGTGCGCCATGGGCGGCGTGACGGCGTCCTCGAGGATCTCCCCGAACGTGAACGTCGGGCCGGACTGCTACGCGAACAGCATCCTCGCCGACGCGTCTGTGGTCCTCACCGATGCGCTGGCGAACGGCACCGGCGGGTTCGACGCATCAGACCTGATGCCCAGCGCGGTCGGCGCCGGGAGCTTCTGGACCGGCATGGTGGCCTACATGCAGGGTGGGCCGGATTCGCTCCAGGGCGTGCTCGACGACATCGAAGCGAGCTGGCCCGCGGCGTAATAGAGTTGCGCCCGAGCGGCTCGAGTTGATGAACAGAAGGAGCGGCCGCGGAGCGGCCGCTCCTTCTGGTTCGAGGGAGGGGAGGACCGCGGCGTGAGTCCAGCGACCGGGGATCCGGGGTCCGGCGACGCTGTGGGGGCCATCGCGCCGGCTCCCCCTTCCGGTACTGCCCTCTTGATCCTGATCCTGCGGATCCTGGGCGTCTTGGTGGTGCCGATCGTGGCGTTCTTCCTGCTGTGGATCACGTTCGACTTCCTGAGGAACGAGGACGCGAACCGGGGAATCGTCGTCGTCGTGGCGATCGTCGTGGGGGTCGGCGGCGTCTTCTTATTGTTCTGGGCGATGAATCAGGTGGTCGACGCGCTTCCCGCCCGGTTCCGCGAAGGCGTCCGGCCCTATGTCTTCGTGGGCCCCGCTCTGGTGATCCTGAGCGTCTTCCTCATCTATCCCGTCTTCAATACGATCCTGGTCAGCTTCAAGGACGCCCGTTCCGAGAGCTTCGTGGGTCTCGACAACTTCAAGTTCGTCTTCACCGACGCCAGCATGCTGCGAGCGATCCGTAACACTGCCGGATGGATGGTCCTGGTCCCGCTCGTCGCGGTGAGCACGGGCCTCGCCTTCGCCACGCTGGCCGACCGGCTCCGCCGCGGCGAGGCCGTGGCCAAGTCCCTGATCTTCCTGCCCATGGCTATCTCGTTCGCGGGCGCGTCGGTCACCTGGCGGCTCATCTACAGCTTCCGGCCCGAGGGCTTCGGGTCGAACATCGGGCTGTTGAACGGGATCATGGTCGGGCTGGGCCAGGAGCCGGTGTCGTGGCTCGACACCCAGCCGTGGAACAACCTCCTGTTCATGGTGATCATGGTTTGGATGCAGACGGGGTTCGCCATGGTCGTGCTGTCGGCGGGCATCAAGGCGATCCCCGACGAGATCATCGAGGCCGCGCGGATCGACGGTGCCTCGGAGCTGCAGGTGTTCCGCAGGATCATCGTCCCCACGATCCTGCCCACGATCGTGGTCGTGACGACGTACATGGTCATCAACGCGCTGAAGGTCTTCGACATCATCTTCGTCATGACGGGCGGAAACTTCGGAACCGAGGTGATCGCCGAGCGGATGCTCCGCACGTTCTTCATCAGCCGCAACTTCGGCCAGGGGGCGGCGATCGCCGTGATTCTGTTCATCGCGATCATCCCCGTCATGATCTGGAACATCCGCCGGTTCCGGGAGCAAGAGGAGACGCGATGAGCGAGCTCGAACGACCTCCGGCGATCGTCACGGAACCGATCGAAGCCGCTCCGAAGGGGGCCGGTGAGGGGCAGGGCGGAGGCTGGTTCGTGCGGATCACGATCCTGGCGGTCGTCCTGCTCTGGCTGATCCCCACCGCGGGTGTGCTCATCTCCTCGTTCCGCCCCGAGGAGCTCGTCGACACCACCGGATGGTGGACGGCGCTCGCCCACCCGTTCCGCGCGATGGCCTGGACGCTCGACAATTACCGGGCTGCCCTCGATGGGGAGGGCTTCCAGAACTCGTTCCTGAACAGCTTGGCGGTGACGATCCCGGCGACCGTCATCCCGATAGCGATCGCGGCATTCGCCGCGTACGCGTTCTCGTGGATGGACTTCCGGGGACGCTACGTGATGTTCGTCGCCGTGGTCGGGCTGCTGGTCGTTCCGCTGCAGATGGCGCTGATCCCGATCCTGCGCCTGTACACGGGCGGGGCCGAGCTGGGCGGGATCCGGATCTTCCCGGACCTGGACCTCAACGGCACGTTCCTGGGTGTCTGGCTCGCACACACGGCGTTCGGGCTCCCGCTGGCGATCTACCTGCTCCGGAACTTCATCGGGTCGCTTCCGTCATCGATCATCGAGTCGGCCAGGATGGACGGGGCCGATCACTTCACGATCTTCTGGCGGCTGATCGTTCCGCTCTCGGTACCCGCCCTCGCCGCGTTCGCGATCTTCCAGTTCCTGTGGGTCTGGAACGACCTCTTGGTCGCGTACGTGTTCCTGGGGGGGACGAAGGACGTGCGGGTGCTGACGATCGCGCTGGCCAACCTGGTCGGATCTCGGGGCGAGAACTGGCATCTCCTTACGGCCGCGGCGTTCATCTCGATGTCGCTTCCGCTCATCGTGTTCTTCTCCCTGCAGAAGTACTTCGTGCGCGGGCTCACGGCAGGTGGAGTCAAGGGTTGAGGGCTCGATGATCCGGACGCGACGATACGGACCGGCGGGCATCGAGCCGCTGTCACCCCAGCGCAAGTGGCGTGCGATCACGGTCGCCACGCTCCTCCTCGTTCCCGCGTACTGGGCGATCGTGGCGGCGTTGGTCGCCCTCGGCGCGGAGGACGGCCGTGCGGCGCCGAACGCCGGCCCGTTGATCGCGTTCGGCCTGTGCCTCCTACCGTTCGTCTTCATCGCTCTCGCCTTCCTGTCCGAGCACCCCAGGGCTCCGGCTGCAGTGGTCAAGGCGATGGGTCTGACGATCGTTGTGGGCATCCTGGGCTCGGCGCTCGCCGCCGATGCCGTGACCGGTCTGGTCGCGGCCGTCGGGGCCGGTGGGATCGTGGCGCTACGGGCCGATCCGGACCACAGCTGGAAGCCCCGCGCGATCGCGGTCACGCTCGCGACGTTGTACGTGTTCTTCCTGCTCCGAGCTGCGAGCGACGTGGCGCTGTTGATGGGCCCGGTGCTGCCGTTCACCGGCATCGGCGTGGCCGATCACCTCTCGGAGCGCAAGCGCGTCCGCGACCGGCAGGCCGCCGCGCGCGAGGCTCGTTAGTCGGGGCTTTCACGCCCCAGCAGCGGAGTTCGTCATCCCGGCTGCTTGGGCGTCCCGGACGTCGTTGCTACACTCGGATGCAGATGAGTTGACGCGATCTCCTCGGCAAGTCCCGCGCCCGTCGGCGGCGCGCTTGTTCGTGTACCCACCCAGGAGGTCGACCCAGATGCTCATCGCCACCCTCACCCCCGCCCGTCCCCGTCCCACCCGACGCAGGAGCGCCACGAGATGACCACGCTGGACGTTCGCGAGCTGTCCGTCGAGGCCGGCGGGAAGACCGTCGTCAGCGACCTCACCTTCACGCTGGGAGCCGGCGACAAGATGGGGGTCGTCGGTCGCAACGGCGCGGGGAAGACCAGTCTGTTGAAGGTGCTGGGCGGCGAGGATCTGCCGCTCACAGGGACCATCGTTCGCAACGGCGCCCTCGGCTACTTGCGGCAGGACCCCCGCCAGCATCGGGCCGACGACCACATCACGGGTCTGGAGCATATCCTGGCTGCGCGCGAACTGGTGGACCTGGCGCGGCGTCTGGAGAAGGCCCGCATCCAGCTCGAGGAGTCGCATGGGGACCCGAACGTCGCGCGGTTCGCGCGTTTGGAGGAGGAGTACCGCGAGCTCGGCGGCTACGCGGCCGAGTCGCAGGCGCGCACGCTCACCGCAGGTCTCGGCCTGGCGAACGACCGTTTGGCGCTGCCGGTACGGGCGCTCTCGGGCGGGGAGCGGCGTCGCCTTGAGCTGGCGCGCATCCTGTTCGGTGGGAGCGACCTGCTGATGCTGGACGAGCCCACGAACCACCTTGACGCCGACGCGAAACACTGGTTGATGAAGTTCCTGGCTTCGTACCGCGGGGCGCTCATCGTGGTGAGCCACGACCTGAAGCTGCTCGGCGCGTCGATCACACGGATCCTGCACGTCGACCGCGATCAGGTGGTCGAGTATCGGGGAACGTACTCGCAGTATCGCGAGGCGCGCTCCCAGGACGAGACCCGCCTGCGCGCGCTCGCCGGCCGCCAGGAGCAGGAGATCCGGCGGCTCAAGACCCTGGCCGACTCGATGCGCGGTCAGACGGCTAAGCGGGCGCGGAAGGCCAAGACGCTGGATACACGCGTGGAGAAGCTGGCGGCGAAGAAGGTTGAGGGCCCGGCGCGAGAGCGGACCGTGAAGTTCCGGTTCCCCGAACCGCCGCACAGCGGCAAGGTGATGCTCGTCGCGAGCGAGCTGGCGAAGAGCTACGGCGGTCCACCGGTGTTCGACGACATCTCGTTCGACGTGGGGCGCGGAGAGCGACTCCTGATCATGGGGTTGAACGGCGCGGGTAAGACCAGCTTGCTGCGCATCCTGGCGGGGGAGTCCGAGGCGGATCACGGGACGTTCCGATTGGGGCACGGGGTCGAGCTCGGCTACTACGCCCAGGAGCACGAGGGAGTTCACGACGGCCTCCAGGTGATCGACCACATGAAAGCCGAGTCGCGGGCCGAGGACCAGGCGCTGCGCGCGCTGCTCGGCATGTTCAGGCTCTCGGGGGAGATGGCGTTCCAGGACGCGGGGACGCTCTCGGGGGGAGAGAAGACCAAGCTCGCGCTGGCGCAGCTCGTCGCCGGCCGGAAGAACCTGCTGATGCTCGACGAGCCGACGAACAACCTCGATCCGCCGTCCCGCACCGCGATCGCGGAGGCACTGGCGGGCTGGCCGGGATCCATGATCCTGGTGAGCCACGACATCGAGTTCGTCGAAGCACTTGCGCCGCACCGTGTGCTGATCATGCCCGACGGGGCCCTCGACTACTGGAGCGACGACCTCCTGGAGCTCGTGGCGCTCGCGTGAGCCGGAGTATGCTTCGGCGGCCCTCGAACGGGATCGGAGGTACCGACGACGTGAGCGGCGCGAACGGGTCGGCAGACCTGCTGTTCGTCAACGGCCGTGTCTACACGGTGGACGCGGCGCGAAGCTGGGCGAGCGCGGTCGCCGTGAAGGCCGGCACGATCGTCGCGGTCGGCGGCGGTGACGACGTCCGCGCGTGGAAAGGGCCGCACACCGAGGTGGTGGATCTCGCGGGGCGCATGCTGCTTCCCGGCTTCCAGGACGCCCACATACACCCGCCCGCGAGCGGCCTGGAGATGCTCCGCTGCAACCTGAGCGAGATCTATACGCTGGAGGCCTCCGAGCGGATCATCGCGGACTACGCCGCGGCCAACCCCGATGCCCCGTGGGTCCTCGGCGGCGGTTGGTACATGGACCTGTTCCCCGGCGGGACTCCGACGAAGGAGGTTCTCGACGCGATCGTGTCCGATCGGCCAGCCTTCTTGACCAACCGCGACGGACACGGAGCATGGGTCAACTCTCGGGCGTTGGAGCTCGCCGGCATCACGCGTGACACCTCCGATCCCGGGGACGGCCGCATCGAACGCACCGTAGACGGGGAGCCATCCGGCACGCTCCACGAGGGCGCGATGGCGCTGGTCGGGGCCGTCGCGCCGAAGGACAGCGACGAGGACTACGCCGCGGGGCTGCGGGTCGCGCAGACGTACCTGCATTCCCTGGGCATCACCGCCTGGCAGGACGCGATCGTCG
>CAZDXK010000093.1:0-6099 GCA_964509215.1 uncultured Actinomycetes bacterium
GTCATCCCGACAACGCCGCCGCCGCCATCGCCGGCGGTTTCACGCTGGCGTTCGGTGACGGGGTGATCCGGCTCGACCCCCATCCCGACCTCAGGCCGGCGGCGTACGTCCCGACCGACATCCGTTTGCCGACCGGCGAGGCCCGCGAGGCCCTCCCGCAACTCGTCTCGCTCCGCGACGCGGTCCACAACGCGGGACATGCCGCGGCGACCGTGGTCGCACTGACGTCGGAGCCCGGATTGCTCACGCAGACCTTGGGCGATCGCCTGCATCAAGACGCCCGCCTGACGCTGGTCCCCTCGGTCAAGGCCGTCTTCGATCGGCTTCGGGCGGCGGACGTCCCCGTGTGCGTCTCGGGCGCCGGGCCCACGCTGCTCGCGTTCGAGTTGGACGGGGTGTCGCTGCCCGATCCGGGCGAGGGTTGGCAGATCCTCCGGCTCGACGTCGCAGGCACCGGCGTCGAGATCGTCCAGCCTTGAACCCAAGGAACCTCGTCCGAGGCATCTAGACTGGAGCATCGTGGTCACGATCGCCCATATCTCCGACCCACACGTTGGTTCGCCGTATTTCGTTCCGAACCTGATGAACCGGGTCATCTCGGAGCTCAACGAGCTGCAGCCCGACGCCGTCGTCGTGACCGGCGACCTCACCAGCGAAGGGTTCCGCCAGGAGTACAAGAGCTGGGTCGCCTACGCCGACCGGATCGACGCCCCCATCCACACGGTGCCCGGGAACCACGACTCCCGCAACGTGGGGTACGTGCATTTCGAGGATCTGATCGGCCCCCGGTCGTGGTCGGTCGATGTGAAGGGTGTCCGGATCGTGGGGATGGATTCGAGCGAACCCGACCAGAACGAGGGGAAGGTCGGGCGGGGCCACTACGAGTGGATCCGCGAACAGTTCTCGGTGCCGGCCGATCTGAGGGTCTTCGCGATCCATCATCACCTGCTGCCGATCCCCGGGACCGGCCGCGAGCGCAGCACCGTCATGGATGCCGGCGACCTCTTGGAGGTGCTGCTGCACGCGGGGGCGCAGGTGGTGCTTTCCGGACACAAGCACGTTCCGTACGTGTGGTGCCTCGAGAACATGTACATCGCGAATGCGGGGACGGTGTCGTCGTTGCGCGTGCGCGGATATACGAAGCCCTGCTACAACGTGCTGGAGTTCGACGGGGGCGAGGTCAAGATCCATCGGAAGTTCCCGTTCGGCGACGGTCACGTCATGGCCCATTTCTCGTTGACGGGGGCCCAGTTCCACCGGGAGGTCGAGCGGCCCGTCGAGGAACGCACCGTTCCGGTCGGCGAGTAACACCTCGGCACACCCATCACGATCTCGAGAGGGGGTCCGTCCCGATGCGGGTCATCGTCCTGGTCGACGGCGAGCATCATCCACCGGTCACGCGCTGGGGGATCGCCACCGCGCGGGAACGGGGCCACGACGTGGTCGGCGCGTTGTTCGTTGGCGGGAGCGAGAAGCTCCAGCCCGGTTCCCTGCCGGACGTCGGGGTACCAGCGAGGCTTGCCGGGACCGACCGCATGACCGCGCTCACCATCGCGATCGACGAGTTCTCACCGGAGGGTGTTCTGGATCTATCGGACGAGCCCGTGCTCGGCTACCGGGAGCGGATGGAGCTCGCGGGGGTGACGCTCGCTCGTGGTCTTCCCTACCTGGGCGCCGATTTCCGCCTCGACCCGCCGATCGTCGGTCCGCCGCTGCCCGTGCCCACCCTTGCGGTGATCGGTACCGGGAAGCGGACCGGGAAGACGGCCATCTCGGGACAGCTCGCGCGCCTGGCCGCCCGACGGGGCCTGGATCCGGTGATCGTCGCCATGGGCCGCGGAGGGCCGGCCGAGCCCCAAGTGGCGGAGGCCGGCTCCGTGGACCTCGCCCGGCTGCTGGGGTTGGTCCGCTCGGGCGAGCACGGGGCGTCCGACTACCTGGAGGACGCGCTCACGACGGGTGTCACCACCATCGGTGCGAGACGGGTCGGCGGCGGCTTAGCGGGGGCGCCGTACGCGACGAACGTGCGGGAGGCGGCCGAGCTCGGCGTCGAACATGGGGCGGGCATCCTCATCCTGGAGGGGAGCGGGTCGGCGATCCCGCCGGTGCCGTGGGACGCCGGGGTTCTCGTCGCGCCGGCATCCACGCCCGTCGAGTACCTTGCCGGGTATCTGGGACCGTTCCGGCTCTTGCTGTCGGACCTGGTGGTTGTTACTATGGCGCTCAGCCCACTCGCTGGGCCCGAGCATCTCTCCGCACTTCGCTCCCACATCCGCCGCTTCCTCGATGATCCGCGGCAGATCGTCACCGACTTCATCCCGGTTCCGCTGGTCGATGTGAAGGGCGAACGAGTGTTCTTCACCACGACGGCGCCGTCCGCGGTGGCCGAGAGGCAGATCGCTCACCTCGAAGCCGTCCACGGATGCACGGTCGTGGGATGGAGCACCCGGCTGGCCGACAGGGCCGGTCTCGCGGAGGACATGGGGGGCGCGGAGCGATTCGACGTTCTCCTCACGGAGCTGAAGGCGGCCGCCGTCGACGTGGCGTGCGAGCAGGCCCTCGAGCGTGGGGCGGAGGTCGTGTTCGTGGACAACCGGGCGATCGTGGTCGAGGGGCCCACCGATCTCGACACCGCGCTCGGCGAGGTGATCGACCTCTCGCTCGAACGAGGCCGGGGACGAGCCCGGGTGACAGGCCGAAGAACGACAGGAACGGCGAACCAGGAACACGAGGGAGAGCGGTGACGGAGAAGGGAACCAAGATCCCACACATCGTGATCTCGGATCGCGAGCCCGGGCTGCCGTACTCCAAGGGGCTCATGGCCTCGCAGGTCATGGTCACCGGGTTGTCGCCGTTCCGCGCGTACCAGGTGGCCGAAGAGATCGAGGAGCGCCTGCGAGAGCGGGGTTCGACCTCGCTCACCACCGACGAGCTCTCCCAGCTGGCACTCGAGGTGTTGACGGAGATCGCCGGCGATCGCTACGCGAAGAACTTCCTTCGCTGGCATGAGGTCGAGAAGCTCGACGTTCCGTTGGTGATCCTGATCGGGGGCGCGACCGGCGTCGGGAAGTCGACGATCGCGACGCAGCTCGCGGCGCGTCTCGGCATCGTCCGGTTCGTCGCGACCGACGCGATCCGCGAGGTCATGCGGTCGATGTTCTCGCCGGAGCTGATGCCAACGCTGCACACCTCGTCGTTCGAGGCCGACGCCGCGCTCCGCGAGCCGCCGACGAGATCGGCCGATCCCTTGATCGTCGGGTTCCGCGAGCAAACCGCGGCTGTGGCGGTCGGTATCAACGCGCTGATCGAGCGGGCGGCGCTCGAGGGAACGAGCATCATCATCGAGGGCGCGCACGTGGTGCCGGGGTTCTTCGACCTCGATGCCTTCGCCGGCAGGATCCTCGCCGTGCCCTTCGTCATCTCGGTCGACGATGAGGAGCGTCACCGCTCCCATTTCGGTGCGCGCGCGGACGCGATCGCCTCTCGCCCGGCGCAGCGATACGCCAACGGCTTCGAGAACATCCGCCGGCTCCAGGCGTACGTGAAGAGCCAGGCCCTCTCGCACGCTGTGCCGATCATCCCCAACTACGGCTTCGACCAGTCGATCGCCACGGTCATCGACCTGGTCATGGAACGCGCAACCGCCCGTGCGGCAGAGGTCGCGGTTATCGCCGAACCCGCGCCGGCACACGCGAGGGCCGACACCACGAAGGGAAGGAACGTATGAGGTTGTTCCTCGATACGGCGAGCATCGACGAGATCCGCGACATCAATCGGTGGGGCGTCCTGAAGGGCGTGACGACGAACCCGTCGCTCATCGCCAAGGAGAACGACGACCCCGACGCGGTCT
Organism: uncultured Actinomycetes bacterium; assembly: GCA_964509215.1. Classification (GTDB taxonomy): domain Bacteria; phylum Actinomycetota; class UBA4738; order UBA4738; family HRBIN12; genus JBBQVZ01. The sequence goes on from CAZDXK010000093.1 coordinate 3,851, forward strand.
GGAAGCAGATCCTCGATGAGGTCGACGGCGACATCTCCCTCGAGACGACCGAGCCGAACGCGGACGCGATGTATCGGGAGGGCGTCGGCCTGTCGCAGAAGGCTTCGAACGCGGTCGTGAAGGTGCCGATGACCCCCGACGGGCTTCAGTGCGGCAAGCGGCTGACCGATGAAGGGATCCGGGTCAACGTGACGCTGGTGTTCTCTCCGGCGCAGGCGATCCTCGCAGCCGAGATCGGTGCCTACATCGTGTCGCCGTTCCTCGGTCGCCTCGACGACGTGGGGAGCGACGGCATGTACATGCTGCGCCAGATCTGCGAGATCTACGCGGTGCAGGGCTACGAGACAAACGTCCTCGCGGCCTCGCTCCGCCATCCCATGCATGTGATCGACGCGGCGCTCGCGGGCGCCGACATCGCGACCATGCCCTACGAAGTCTTCACCAAGCTGGTGAAGCACCCGCTGACAGATCTCGGCCTGGAGAAGTTCCAGGCGGATTGGACCAAGCTCGAGAACGAGTTGAAGGGAGAGGCATAGCCTCATGGATACGACGACAGAGCGAAGCGCCCTCGAGGGGAAGCTGATCCCCGAGTTGCAGGAGATAGCGCAGCGCCTCGGTATCGAGGGGTCGCAGAAGCTCCGGAAGGCCGGGTTGATCGACGCGATCGTCGAGCACTCGTCCGGCGACGGGGCGACGGCGAACGGACCCGCGGCATCGGCGAACGATCCCTCGGGAGGCGAGACTCAAGGCGGCGAGACCGCCACGCGCGAGAGGACGTCTGACGACGTCGGTCGATCGAACGGACAGGTGAGTGACGCCGATACCGATCCCTCGGCGAGTCGTGACGCGGATGCTCGAGAGGACCGGTCCCGAGCCGACACGATCCGGGGCGAGCGCCAACCCGCCGACCGGCAGCCGGGCGACCGCTCACAGGGGAATCGGCCTCGGAACGACCGCCCCCAGGGCGATCGCCAGGGCAACGATCGCCCCAAGGGCGACCTCCAGGGAAACGACCGTTCCCAGGGCGACCGTTCCCAGGGCGACCGTTCCCAGGGCGACCGTTCCCAGGGCGACCGTCCGCGGGGCGACGATCAGGGCGATCGGCCGGAGGGTCGTGACGACCGAGGCGAGGGTCCGCGCGGCGACCGTCGGGGACGCCCCTCGCGCGAGGAGCGCCGCCGGGTCCGTGAGGAGCGCAGGGTGCGGGAGGATCAGGAGCGCGCTGAGGAGCTCCAGAACGCGCCGGTCCTCACAGGTATCTTGGACATCCTCCCGGAGGGCTACGGGTTCCTTCGAACCTCCGGCTACCTGCCGGGGCCTGAGGACATCTACGTGTCCCTGTCGCAGGTGCGCCGGTTCTCGCTGCGCAAGGGCGACACGGTGGTCGGCCGGGTGCGCCGTCCGAAGGACAACGAGAAGTACTTCGCGTTGCTCGAGATCGACGGCGTGAACGGCATGGACGTCGAGGCCGCGCGCGTGCGTCCGAACTTCGACAAACTGACCCCACTCTTCCCGGATCAGCGCTTCCGCTTGGAGAACGGTCCACTGTCCGTGGCCGAACGGATCATCGACATGGTGGCGCCGATCGGTAAGGGGCAGCGTGGCATGGTCGTCTCGCCCCCGAAAGCGGGGAAAACGACGATCCTCAAGCAGATCGCGAACGGGATCATCAACTCGAGCCCGGACACCCACGTGATCGTGCTGTTGGTCGACGAGCGGCCGGAGGAGGTCACCGACTGGCAGCGGACCGTGCAGGCCGCCGAAGTCGTGTACTCCACGTTCGACAAGCCCGCCGACCAGCACATCCAGGTCACCGAGCTCGTGTTGGAACGGTCGCGCCGACTGGCCGAGATGGGCCAGGACGTAGCGATCCTCCTCGATTCCGTGACCCGTCTGGCGCGCGCCTACAACCTGGCGGCGCCCGCGTCGGGCAAGATCTTGTCCGGTGGTGTGGACTCGACCGCGCTGTACCCACCGAAGCGGTTCTTCGGCGCGGCGCGGAACATCGAGGAAGGCGGCTCACTCACGATCATCGCGAGCGCCCTTGTCGAGACCGGCTCCCGGATGGACGAGGTCATCTTCGAGGAGTTCAAGGGAACCGGGAACATGGAGCTACGTCTCGATCGTTCATTGGCAGAGAAGCGGTTGTTCCCCGCCATCAACGTCGACGCTTCTGGGACCCGGAAGGAAGAGTTGCTCATGCCCGTGGAGGAGCTCGCGCTCGTCGTCAAGCTCCGCCGCGTGCTCCA
>CAZDXK010000094.1:0-5974 GCA_964509215.1 uncultured Actinomycetes bacterium
CTGGTGTCCGCATGACCAGACGGTCCTCGCGAACGAGCAGGTGATCGCCGGCGCCTGCGAGCGATGCGGCACCATGGTGGAGCGCCGCGACCTCACCCAGTGGTTCTTCAAGATCACCGACTTCGCGCAGCGGCTGCTGGACGACATGGAGACGCTCGAGGCATGGCCCGAGCGAGTGCTGACGATGCAGCGCAACTGGATCGGAAGGAGCGAGGGCGCACGGGTCACGTTCACGATCGAGGAGACCGGCGACGCGGTCGAGATCTTCACGACGCGTCCGGACACGCTGTGGGGTGTCACGTTCTTCGTGTTCGCCGTCGAGCATCCGCTCGTGAAGCAGATGGCGGAGCTGGGCGGCACCTGGAGCGACGTCGAGCCGCTGGTCGAGCAGGTCCGGAACACCCCGCTGACGTTCCGAGAGCAAGCCGACACCGAGGAGGGCCTCGCCCTCGGCGTGCACGCGGTCAACCCGGTGAACGGCGAGCGGATCCCGTGTTTCGTCGCGCCCTACGTCCTGATGGAGTACGGCACCGGTGCGATCATGGCGGTGCCCGGGCACGACGAGCGGGACTTCGCATTCGCCCGGGCGCACGACCTGCCGATCCGCGTGGTGATCCAGCCGGAGGGGGAGACCCTCGATCCCGACGCGATGATCGATGCCTATCCCGGCGAGGGCGTCATGGTGAGCTCGGGACCGTTCGATGGAGAGCGGACCCCCGCGTCCATCGCGAAGGTGGCTGCCTGGCTCCGCGAGAAGGGGCGCGGCGAGCCGGCCATCACGTTCCGGCTGCGCGACTGGTTGCTGAGCCGCCAGCGCTACTGGGGCGCGCCGATCCCCATCGTGCATTGCGAGACATGTGGCGAGGTCGCGGTCCCCGACGAGGAGCTGCCGGTCCTGCTCCCCGACGACGTCGACTTCCAGCCGGGGGGAGAGTCGCCGCTGGCGCGTCACCCGTCGTGGTCCAAGGTCGCGTGTCCCAGATGCGGGGGCGACGCCCGGCGCGACACCGACACCATGGACACGTTCGTCGATTCCGCTTGGTACTACTACCGCTATTGCTCCCCGGGCGACGGGAGCGAGCCGTTCCGCACCGAGGACGTCGACCGGTGGATGCCTGTTACACAGTACACAGGAGGGGTCGAGCACGCGATCCTTCACCTGTTGTATTCGCGGTTCTTCACGAAGGCGCTGTACGACATGGGGCTGGTGCCGTTCACCGAGCCGTTCTCGCGCCTGATGAACCAGGGGCAGGTGATCTACGGCGGAGCGTCCATGTCCAAGACGAAGGGGAACGTCGTCGAGCCGATGCCGCTCGTCGAGCGCTGGGGCGCGGACTCGATGCGCCTGATCATGCTGTTCGCCGGGCCGTTCGAGGACGACATCGACTGGAAGCTGATCCAGGGCGATCCGAACAAGCGGCCGGGTGTGACCGCGTGGTTGGGCCGGGTGTTCGCCGTGACGGAAGAGGCGGTCACTCGGGGAGCCGCCGTCGACGAGCCGGTTTCGCTGCGACGCCTGACGCATCGAACGATCAAGGGCGTGACCGAGGATATGGAACGGTTCCGCTTCAACACGGCCATCTCGAAGCTGCAGGTGCTCTCGAACGAGATGCGGGCGGCGCTGGATGCCGGCGCCGGAGCTCTGGACGCGGCGAGCGCGCTGGCGCAGATGCTGGCTCCGTTCGCGCCGTACGCCGCGGAGGAACTGTGGAGGGAGGTGCTGGGGAACGGGTCGTCGGTCCACGTGTCGTCGTGGCCGAGCTACGACCCGTCCCTCGCCGCCGAGGACTCGGTGACGCTGATCGTCCAGGTGGACGGCAAGGTGCGCGACAAGATCGAGGTGCCCGCTGACGCCACCGAGGACGTGTGCCTGGAGCGGGCCCGGTCGTCCGAGCCCGCACGCAGGGCGATCGGCGACCGCGAGATCGCGAAAGAGATCGTCCGCTCGCCGAAGCTCGTGAACTTCGTCACGAAGCGCTGACTCTTTCTCTCGGTGTGACCGCGGTCACGGAAGGCCGGGGCCGGCGGGGATAGCGTCCCGTGGATGTCGATCCGGGAACGGCTCGATTCCCTGTCGCGCGGTGAGCTCGCCGGGCTCGTGGTCGTCGTCGTGGCGACGCTGCTCGGGGCGGGACTCTGGTACATGCGCTCGCTGCCTCGGCCCGTCGACATCGCGGCGCCCGCCGACGCCATCTCGCCCGTCGTGTCGCAGGCCGCGGGTGCCACGGGGGCGCTCTCGCCGAGCCCCGTGGCGATCATCGTCGACGTTGCCGGATGGGTGCGCCGTCCCGGTGTCTACGAGTTCGCGTCGGGCGATCGCGTGATCGACGCCGTGAACCGCGCCGGCGGTGCGAGGAAAGGAGCCGACCTCACCTCGTTGAACCTCGCGGCGCCGCTCACCGACGGCACGCAGGTCGTCATCCCCAAGCCCGGCAGCGCGGGCTCGTCGGGGACCGGGACGACGTCCGGCGGAACCGCGCTCATCAACGTCAACACAGCGAGCGGGATCGAGCTCGAGGGTCTGCCCGGCGTGGGTCCGGTGACCGCGGCGGCAATCATCGACTACCGGACCCAGAACGGGCCGTTCGCGGCGGTGGACGACCTGATCGACGTGAGTGGGATCGGGCCCTCGACGCTCGAGCAGATCCGGCCTTTCGCCACGGTATGAACGCGTGGGCGCTGCCGGCGGCCGCGGCGGCGTTCTGGGCGGGACTGCTCGCGTGGGAGATCCACCCGCCGTGGGCCCGTCCGTGGATGGGGATGGCATCGGGTCTCGCCGCCCTCGTCGGTGCGTTGCTCGCCGCTCCCCGTGCGATCACGGACCGCGAACCGCTGCAGGCGGCCGGGTTGGCGGAGCCGGAGCACGCGCCCGTATCGGTCGTCGCCGCGCCGCGAACCGTCGGTGGGTCACCTCTCACCGCGGTCGCGCTCACGATGGTCGGCCTGGTCCTGCTCGGCGCCGGCTGGTCGGGGATCCACGCCTCGTGGCTCGACGGTTCGCTGCTCGCCAGGCTCGCTCCACGACGGGTGACGGCTGTCGGAACGCTCCACACCGATCCCGAGGCCGGTGCCTTCGGGTGGCACGCCACGCTGGACGTCGCGCGTGTGGAGTGGCCCGGTGGCGCAGCCTCGTTACGCGCGTCGCTGTGGTTGAGCGCCGGCGACGACCCGCCGCCCTGGGTTCGCGGGGACGTGATAAGGGCGGAGGGCGTGATCCGCTGGCCCGACGACCCCGGTTTCCGCGACGCCCTCGCGCACAAGGGCATGGTCGTGGAGATGAACGGCAACACCGTCGAACGCATAGGTCCCTCGCCCAACGTGTTCATCCGCGCGGCGCAGGTGTTCCGAGCGTTCGTTGGCCGGTCGATCGAGCGGCTCTTCCCCGCACGAGAGGCGGGATTGCTGCTCGGCTTGGCGTTGGGCGACGCATCGCGGCTGGACCCGGGCATGATGCGCGATTTCCAGGCGAGCGGGCTCGGCCACCTGCTGGTCGTCTCGGGCGAGAACGTCGCGATGGTGCTGGCGCCGATCCTCGGACTGGCGTCGCTGTTGCGCCTGACCCGGTGGCCACGGTTCGGCTTGAGCGTCGGCAGCGTCGTGTTCTTCGTGGTGATGACCGGCGCCGAGCCGTCGGTGATGCGGGCGGGCGTGATGGCCACGATCGCGCTCGTGGGGGTCCTGATCGGGCGGCCTCGCGCGACCGGCTCCATCCTGGCCGCGGCCGTCCTCGTGCTCCTGGTATTGGACCCCTGGCTCGTGTGGTCGATCGGGTTCCAGCTCTCGGTGACGGCCACCGCCGGGATGGTGGCGCTGGCGTCGCCGATCGGAGAGTGGCTCCGGCGTTTCGTCCCCGCCCCGGTCGCGCTCGCCGCAGGGACCACGATCGCGGCGCAGCTCGGCGTGACGCCGATCCTCCTGTTCCACTTCCACGAGGTCCCGGGCGTCACGATCATCGCGAACCTCATGGCGTTCCCGGCGGTCTCGCCGGCGCTGCTGTTGGGGCTCGTCGCTGCGGCGATCGGCCTCGTCTCGGTCACGGCCGGCCACCTCGTCGCCGCGCTCGCGCTGATCCCGATGCGGTACCTCGAGTGGGTGGGAGACCGGCTGGCGAAGGCCCCCGTGGGCCACGTCACGTCGGGCGGCGGCTTGCCGGTACTCATCCTCGGCGGCGCGTTGGTGTTTGCGCTGGCGTGGGCGTTGCATCGACGATGGCGGCCGCCACGACCGGTCATCGTGCTCGTGGTTGCGGCGTTCCCGCTGGTCGTCTGGTCCACGGCGCTTGGCGTCGGTCCGCCATCCGGACTGGTCGTGCGGTTCTTCGATGTCGGTCAGGGCGATGCCGCGCTCGTGACCTCACCGAGCGGCGTGCACGTGCTCGTCGACGGCGGACCCGACGACGAGCAGGTCTCGACGGAGCTCGCGGCGCTCGGGGTCAAACGCCTGGACGTCATGGTGGCCACGCATGCCCACGCCGACCACATCATCGGGCTACCCAACGTGCTCGGGCGCGTGCCGGTTGGTCTGGTGCTCGAGCCGGGCTGCCCCGACACGTCCGCGATCCAAGCGGATCTCGACGCGGCGATCGCCGACGAGCACGTGCCGGTCCGCTACCCGCGCGCCGGCGACTCCATCACCGTCGGCGACCTCCGTCTCGACGTGTTGTCGCCCGACCGCTGCTGGACGGGCACGAACTCCGACGCGAACAACGACTCGTTGGTGATCATGCTGCGCTACGGCGACCACACGCTGCTGTTCGGCGGCGAGCCGGAGGAGCCGGCGCAGCAGGTGCTTGTGGACGAGGGCGCGCCGCTGCACGCCGAGCTGCTGAAGGTGCCGCACCACGGCGCGGCAACGTCGCTCCCGGAGTTCTTCCAGGCCGTCGACGCCGAGCTCGCGGTGATCTGCGTGGGCCGGCCGAACGACTACGGCCATCCCGTTCCGTCGACGCTGCAGGCGATCGCCGCCACCGGTGCCCGGATCTGGCGAACCGACCAGCACGGCGACATCATCGTGACGTTCGGGGGTCAGGGGATCTCTGTACGATCCGACCGATGAGCCCCGCCGCCAAGAACGCGTCCGTGACCCTGCTCTGGGGGGAGGACGAGTTCCTGCTCCGGGAGCGGGCGCTCGAGCTGCTCGGGGATCGCAAGCCCACCGAGGTCGACGCCGCCGAGTGGCGCGGTAACGAGCTCCAGGACCTGGCCACGCCGTCGCTCTTCGGCGAGCCTCGAGCGCTGCTGATCACCGACGCGAAGAGCCTGCCCAAGGAGGGGGTGGCCGAGCTTGCGGCCTACCTCGCGTCGCCGGATCCCGAGGCGCCACTCGTGATCTGCGCGCAGGTCGGGGATCGGGCCAAGGTGCCGGCCGCGCTGGACAAGCTGGTGAAGCCGGTCGGGCAGGTGCTCGAGGTGAAGATCGCCCGCAAGGACCTGGAGCCGTGGCTCATGGAGCGCGCCAAGCGTGACGGGCTCGACGTGACGCCGCCGGCGGTGCACGCGCTCGTTCAGATCCTCGGGGAAGAGCCGGGTCAGCTCGTCTCTGCGATCAATCAGCTCGGGGCGGCGTTCGCCGGCCAGCGCGTCACCCCGCAGATCGTCGCGCAGCAGTTCCGCGGGCTCGGCGAGCAGAAGGTGTGGGACCTGTGCGATCGGGCGTTCGCCAAGGACCTTGCAGGAGCGATCCGCTCGTGGCGTTCGCTCGAGGAGGGGCGTGACGACGCGCTGATGGTGCTCGGCGGCATCGCGAGCCGGCTACGCGACCTGATGAAGGTCCGGGCGCTGCCCGATCGGATGCCCCCGGAGGAGCTCGCGCGCGCGGCCGGCCTGCGGTTCGATTGGCAGGCGAGGCGGTACCAGCAGCAGGCCAGGAACTACTCGATGGGGCAGCTCATCGCCCTGCACGAACGTCTGGTCGAGGCGGACCGGGCCATGAAGTCGGGCGCGAGCGCCGACGTGGTCATGCCCACGTTGGTCAC
>CAZDXK010000095.1:0-5966 GCA_964509215.1 uncultured Actinomycetes bacterium
CGCGGCCGGCGACGATTATGGTTCTCAGATGCAGGAGAACCTCTCGACCCTCCGGACGGCGCTTGGCTGCTCCTGATCGCACCGTCGTGCGTGCCCCGGCCGATGTCCCGCTGCTGCAGGCGAGCGGAGTGTCATTCGCGTACGGGCGGACGCCGGTCCTCGACCACGTCGACCTCCGTGTGAGCCCGGGGGAGTTCGTGGCGCTCGTCGGTCCGAACGGCTCCGGCAAGTCGACGCTCGTGAAGCTGCTGCTCGGCTCGCTCACTCCCTCGGAAGGAGAGGTCCGTCTCTTCGGCGCGCCGCCCCGACGCGTCCAGGATCGTTGGCGCCTTGGATACGTGCCGCAGCGTCCGGTCCTGGGATCGGAGGTTCCCGCGACGGTCGAGGAGATCGTGGCCACCGGCCGCCTCGCGCGGCGCGGGTGGTGGCGTCCGCTGCGCGAGGAGGATCGCGAGGCCGCGCGACACGCTCTGGCATCCGTGGGATTGGCAGGGTTCGCCCAACGCCCGGTGAACGAGCTGTCGGGTGGGCAACAGCAGCGGGCCTTCATCGCCCGTGCGTTCGCGAGCGACCCCCAGCTGCTGGTGCTGGACGAGCCTATCGCCGGCGTCGATTCCGAGTCCCAGAGCCTGTTCCGAGACTCCCTCGTGCACTTGATGAGCGAACACGGAGCGGGCGTGCTGCTCGTCTCCCATGAGCTCTCTGCGGTCGCGAACGATCTCGACCGGGTGGTGGTGCTGAAGGGCACGGTGTTGTTCGATGGTCCTCCGTCGATGCTGACCGACGAAGGCGTCAGCCTCGGAGTGCACCGCGAGGACCTTCCGCTCTGGCTGGAGGGACTGCGCTGATGCCGTGGCCCGTGTCCGCGCTTCCGTATCCGTTCGAGCTCGGATTCATGCAGCGGGCGCTGGTGGCGGGGATCGCCGTCGGTGTGTTCGCTCCCATGATCGGGACGTTCCTGGTGCAGAAGCGGATGTCGTTGATCGGCGACGGGATCGGCCATGTCGCGTTCGCCGGCGTCGGCGCGGGACTGATCGCGGGTGTCTGGCCGGTGTGGACCGCGCTCGCGTTCGCGGTGGGCGGCGCGCTAGGCGTCGAATGGTTGCGTTCGCGTCGCCGGGCGTCGGGCGACCTGGCGCTCGCGCTCTTCTTCTATTCCGGGATCGCGCTCGGTGTGGTCCTCGTGAGTCTGGGCGGAGGGCTCAACGCGAGCCTGCTGACATATCTGTTCGGCCAGCCGCTGACCGTGAACGACAGCGAGCTCGGCGTGATCCTGGTTCTCGGGGTCGTGATCATCGCCGTGATGCTCGGGCTCCGGCGTGTGCTGTTCGCCGTCGTGACCGATGAGGACTGGTCACGGGTCTCGGGCTTGCCGGTGGGCTTCGTCAACAACGCGCTCGCCGTGCTGACCGCCGTGGCCGTCGTCGCCGCGATGCGGATCGTCGGCATCCTGCTGATCGCCGCGATGATGGTCCTGCCGGTCGCGAGCGGTCAGGTGCTCGCCCGGTCGTTCGGTTCCACGCTGCGGTGGTCGATCGCGGTCAGCGTGGGGTCGGTGGTCGTGGGTCTGGCCGCCTCCAGGATCTGGGGAACGGCTCCGGGCGGAACGGTCGTGCTGATCGCGGCAGCGGTGTTCGCGGTGGTAGCGGTCGCTCGCCGCAGCGTCTCGCCACGCCTTCCCTCGACCGAAGAGAGGGAACTATGATGCCCGCCGTGGCGAGCGAGCTCCACGCGACGATCGAGACGCGGCTGCGCGCGGTCGGGCAGCGGTACACGCCGAAGCGCCGCGCGCTGGTGGACAAGCTGAGGCGCGCGGGCAAGCCGGTTTCGATGACGGAAGTGGTATCGGGACGGTCCGCGCCTCCCCAGAGCTCGGCGTACAGGAACCTCGCCGTCCTCGAGCACGCGGGGGTGGTGCGACGTGTGATCACCGAAGGAGAGTTCGCCCGCTTCGAGCTGACCGAGGAGCTCACCGAGCATCATCACCACCTGATCTGCTCCCGCTGCGGCAGGGTCGAGGACGTAACGGTCCCCTCCGGCCTGGAGGGCACGCTCGACCGGACGCTCGATCGTCTGGCCAAGCGGGCCGGCTTCGCGGATGTGGATCACCGGCTTGATCTGATCGGCACCTGCGCGGACTGCGCGCGCCGGGCCTGAACCGCTAGCAAGCTCGGCCGGCCCGGCCGCGGGATCGGTTGGAGCGTTCAGCAGTATCTCGAGAACGAGATCGCGAATCCGGGGTACGCGGCGGCGAACATCGGCGCTCCGTCCGGCGCCTCCATCGCATCCATCGCACGTACGACGTCGTCCGACGTGATGTCGTTCGCCGTCATGACCGCCTGGTCCAGGAACAGACCGCCGGGAACGGTTGCCGCGACGACGTCGGCTCCGATCGCGGCGTCGACGTCGTCGGCGATCGTCGTCGTCGCCGTGTCCTCCGAGGCCTGTCCGGTCCCGGCCACGACGAACGTCGCAGGGATGCCCGCTTGCCGCACCGAGAGCGCGATCGCTCTGGTCGTTCGGATCATCTCGGCGACCGGCCCGTCGAGCGCGACGGCGAGGATGTCCGGGACGTCGTCGGCTCCGAAGCCCTGGGAGATCATCGCCCGGAGCGACACGAGAGGGTCGTGGCCGGTACGGATGTCGTCACGGTCGTGGCCGGGGTACCAGGCGCCACCGACTAGGCCCCGATCGGCGGCGTCGCCCGCGATGAGCCCGACCCGCGGCCGCTCGTCGAAGCGCCGGTCGAGGTCCTCGGCCACCGTGGACACCACGGACAGCGGCGCGCCGCCGCCCCACGCGGGCCGGACATCGCCTCGTTCGTTCTTGACGAACGCTGCTGTGATGCCGTGCTGAGAGGGCAACGCGCCCGTGCCTATCGTCGCGAGGGCGGCCACCGGATCGAGCGGCAGCGAGCCGGTCGCGCCCCTGACCGTGCCGGCGCCGCGTGCCATCACGTCTCCGATGAACCTCTGCGCGCTCGGCGTGGATGCGATCCCGGCCGAGCCGACGCCCTTCCAGGCGATCATCATGACCAGACGGGGGCGCGAGCCGGAGGCAACGCCGTCAACGGCGATGCCTGCGCGAACCTGCGGGTGCGGTCGGCTGAAGCCGAGGATCGTCTCCAGCGTCGGAGCGATCTGGTCCAGACCGGTTCCGTCCGGGAGCGCGCCGTCGTTCACTCCGGTGCCCCAGAAGACGATCGGAACGCGGCCGCCTTGCCCGGACGTCGACGGCCACGAGACGCGCACACCGTCGACGTTCGTGACCACGTCAACGCCGCTCGTCGCGGCCATCACGTCAGGGGAACGGCCCTGACGGTAGCCGGCCTCGATCCGTGCTCGCAGGTCGGCTGGCAGCGGGCAGAAGGGAACCGTCTCCACCAACTCGCCTTCCTCGGCACAGCTCTCGCCCACGCAGAGCGCGCGGAGGGCGATCGCGGGCGCGCCGACCAGCGCCAACGCGACGACCAGCATGGTGAGGCGCCGCCCGGATGACACTGAGGTCGAGGCTACCGCCTGGTTGTCGTTCGGTGCGCGGTCCGGGACGCTAGTCGGCCAGTGACCCCGAAGCGCCTCCTCCTGCTCGCGCTCGCCTTCGGCCTGCTCGCGACGTCTGCCGTCACGGTGCCGCGCCTGTCCGCACGCGCGCAAACGGGCGACGAGGACTTGGTGACGCTCGCGTGCTCCATCCCGCACGAGTACCTGCTTCGGACGTGGCGAGGCTGGCGTCCGGATCGCGGTGCGCAACTGTCCTACATCCCGTTGGAGCCCAACTTCGTCGGCTCGGGTCTGCCGCACGTCGGTCCGTGGGACTACGTCGGAGACGTGCCGATGCTCTGGTACGGGCCCGGGTTCGTCCCCGCCGGCAAGAACGTCAAGCGCCCCGTGACCGTGGCCGGCATCGCCCCCACCGTGGCGAAGCTCCTGCACTTCGACGGGTTCAAGGCGATCGACGGCCTGCCGATGAACGAGGCCGTCCAGCCCACGGACGAAGAGCCGAAGCTCGTGGTCACCTTGGTGTGGGACGCGGGCGGCATGAACGTGCTCGACGAATGGTCCGACGCCCACCCCTACCTCGACTCGCTGATCGCCAAGGGCACGTGGTACCGGGACGCGAGCGTCGGTTCGTCTCCGACCAGCACCGCGCAGATCCACGCCACGATGGGCACCGGCGCGTTCCCGAACCATCACGGGCTCACCGGGCACCACCTGATCATCGGTGACCGTCTGACGAGCCCGTGGAACGAGGGACCGGCGTTCTTGATCGAGCCGACGCTCGCCGATGTCTATGACCGAGCGATGGACAACGAGCCCATCGTCGGCATCGTCGGCACCGTCGACATCCACTTCGGGATGCTCGGACACGGCGCGTTCTTCACCGGCGGTGATCGCGACATCGCCCTGACACGATCTGTGGTTGGTGGCGAGACGCTCACGGATGAGGGGTTCGAATGGAACCTGCCACCGCGCGAGGCCGGCTACTACAAGTTCGCGAAGTACGCGAACAGCGTGCCCGGATTCGAGGAGGACGTCCGTCGCGTGGATCAGGCGGACGGCAAGCTCGACGGCATGTGGCGCGACAACTCGATAGACCAGCTATTGAAGGGGTTCGACACTCCGGCGCGCACGCCCTATCAGGAGCGGGTGGTCGAGACGGTGATCCAGAGGGAGGGGTTCGGGAAGGACGACGTCCCTGATCTGCTCTACCTGAACTTCAAGGAGATCGACTACGTCAGTCACGTCTGGTCGATGAACTCGCTCGAGATGCGTGACGCCGTGGTTGCGCAGGACCTCGCGCTCAAGCGGTTCGTGTCGTTCCTCAACGAGGAGGTCGGCAAGAACGAGTGGGTGCTCGTGCTCACGGCCGACCACGGCGCCATGCCCGATCCCGCCGTCAGCGGCGGTTTCCAGATCAACACGCCCCCGATCCAGGCGGGGATCAACGAGCGATTCGACACGGACGGCGACGACACACCGGTCGTGGATCTCGTGCAGCCCTCCCAAGTGTTCCTGAACGTCGAGGAGCTCGAGGAGAACGGCTTCACGGTGGGCGACGTGGCTCGTTACGTCATGACGCTGACCCAGGCACAGACGATCGCGCCGAACCAATCGGTCGACCCCGCGACCGCGAACGACACGGTCTTCCAGGCGGCGTTCCCGTCCGCGCTGATGCAAGACCTCCCCTGTCTGCCCGAAGCCGCCGGATAACCCCGCCGATTAGGATGTCGCCCGAATGGCGTTGACCGACACCGAGCCAGCTCAGGCCGCGAACGACACGACGCCAACGATCGAGAGCCGTCTCGGCGCATGGTGGGTGATAACGGGCTTCGCGCTGCTGCTGCTGATCATCCTTGGCTGGAAGTTCATGGTGGATCCGTCCATCTCGGCCCCGACACGCGATCCCGCCTGGTACACGTGGCGCGCCAACGTCATCCTGCAGTCGAGCCCGGTGTCGGTGGCGCAGGAGTGGGGGCCCGCGGGGCTGTTCTCCGGGGGCTACCGGATCACCGTGCCGCTCGCCGGCGCGTTGCTGCAGCGCGTCGCCGGGATCGACCAGTACAGCTTCAGCGCGTTCCTGATGATCGGTATGCCGGTGCTCACCGGCCTCGCGCTCGGCGCCGGCGCCTTCCGGAGCCGCCGCGACCCGCTCGTGATGCTGACGACGATGCTGGTGTCCGCGGCGCTGTTCCTCACCACGCCGTACGTCGGATACCTGGACAACATCACGGTCCTGTTCCTCCTCTCGCTGACGCTTCCGTTCCTCCATGCCGCGCGGACATCGTGGGGGGCGCGGACCGCGCTCTTCATGATCGCCGTCGCCGCCGCCTTCACGCATCCGACGACGTGCGTGATCTTCGGGGTCGTGCTCCTGGCGGTGTTCGGCTTCCACTTCCTGACGAGCCGGTTCTCGTTCGGAGAGGCCCTGCGGGCGGACGGTCCCATGCTGATGTCCGTCGGCTTCGG
>CAZDXK010000096.1:0-5959 GCA_964509215.1 uncultured Actinomycetes bacterium
GAGCCGTACTACGAGAACTACGGACCCGACGCGATCCTGTCCGGGGCCGTTCCTCGCATGGTTACTCTCCGTTCTCCCGACTGGACGTTCGACGAGGGCGAGCTGCGCGCCGCGTTCAACGACCGCACGCGTGCGATCGTCGTGAACTCGCCGAACAACCCGACGGGCAAGGTGTTCTCACGGGAGGAGCTGTCCCTGATCGCGGAGCTCTGCGTCCACCACGACGCGATCGCCATCACGGACGAGATCTACGAGTACATCACGTACGACGGTGCGCGCCACGTCCCGATCGCGACGATCCCCGGCATGGAGGACCGCACGGTCACGATCAGCGCTCTCTCCAAGACGTACGCGGTCACCGGCTGGCGTGTCGGGTGGGCGATCGCGTCACCCGCCTTGATGGACGGCATCCGGCCGGTGCACGACTTCCTGACGGTGGCGGCGCCGGCGCCCCTGCAGATCGCCGGCATCACCGCGCTCGGCCTTCCCGACGGTTACTACTCGAAGACCCTGGACGAGTACGACGAACGGCGCACGGTGATGATGCGGATCCTGGAGGAGGCCGGGTTCATCGCGCAGCCGCCCGCCGGCGCGTACTACGTCATGGCCGACATCTCGCACCTGGGCTTCGAGGACGACGTCACGGCAGCGCGGAGCCTGGTCGAGGGGATCGGCGTTGCCACCGTCCCCGGTTCGTCGTTCTTCTCGGATCCGGCGAACGGTAAGAACCTCTTGCGGTTCGCGTTCTGCAAGAAGATCGAGACCCTCGAAGCCGCGGGGGAGCGCCTCCGCGACCTAGTCTGAGTCAGACTAGGTCGCGATCTCGGTCGGCTTCGTCCGGCATGGGAGCCCAGCGCTCGCGCACGTCTGCCAGCGTGAGGGTGTTCATGGCGAGCTGGAGCCCGGGTTTCAGCTCCTGCCAGCGGAAGTGGAGCGGGCACGGGTTCTCGGCGTCGCACTCCTCGCGCCAGAAGATGCAGGTGTCCCAGATCGCCTCGCGCCCTTCGATCGCGTGGATCACCTCGTCGATCCGGATCTCCTCCGCGGGTCGCGCCAGCCGGTACCCGCGCCCGCGCGTGCCCACCAGGACTCCGTCGCCCGCGAGCTGTTGGAGGATCTTCGACAGGAACGCGCCCGGCAGTCCCGTTTCCACCGCGAGCTCGCGCGCCTCCACGATCTCGTCCGGCTCGTGGATCGCGAGCACACGCAGGGCCTCGATCGCGTAGCGGCTCTGTCGGGTGAGCCTCATCGCATCTCCACCATCACAGGTCGGCGCGGGTCAGCGCGTGCCTGGCCAGCAGGGTCGGCAGCCCGATCCACGCCACCAGATCGGCGACCAGCAGGCCGACGGCGCCGGCGGTTCCGAACGTGGACACTAGGTACGCCCCGAACGGGCCGAGCGCCGTTCCCTTGAGGTTCGTGGCCAGGAGCGCCAGGATCCGGCCGGTCTCGAGCGGGTTCAGCGATACCACGATCAGCAGGCCGAGCGGTCCCAGGTGGACGCTGGGCGCCAGGGCCGCGAGCGCCAGGTCGACGCCGAGGGACATGAGGATCCACAGCCCCACCGCGATCGAGATCCCCTGGACCCGGCTGGCCACCATCGTCGAGATCGCCACACCGATCGCCACGCTCGCGGCGCCGACGGCGGCCGTCGTTCCCGCCAGCGCCAGGAGCGCCGGAAGATCGGTCCCCCGCGCCACGCCGGCCAGGATCAGCAGCGCCAGGCCGAACCCGATGCCCAAGGTCGTGAGCAGCGAGGCGCTGAGACCGAGGATGGCGCCCGTCGCCACCTGCGAGCGCCGGAGCGGCTGCGCACAGACCAGGGCCAGCAGACCGTGCTCGCGTTGCCCGGCCAACGATCCCGCTCCCAGGAGGAGTCCCATGAGGGACGGGAGCAGCACGCCCAGGTTCACGAGCGTGGCCGATGCCGGGCCGATGCCCGTGAGACCCAGCTCGCGCACGGTGCGGAAGGCCAGGAGCGTCACGATCACGCAGAGCCCTCCGAAGACCGCCGCCATGGTCAGGACCCACCGGGTGCGCACCGCGGTTCGGTACTCCCACGACGCGATCAGGGTGGTGGGGTTGGCGGTGTTCACGCGTTCGCCTCCAGCCGGTCATCGGGACCCTGGATAGACCGAAGTGGGATCGGCTGGATCGGATCCTCGAGCGCGCGCAGGTCGCCGTCAACCATGTGGAGGGCGCAGTCGGCCACGCCGCGAAGCTCCGCGGGGAAGGGGCTCGAGACGATCGACGTGACCCCGTCGCGATCGGCCAAGCCTCGCAGCACCGTCCAGAACGTGGCGCGCGCCTCCTCGTCCAGGCCGGCGACCGGCTCGTCCAGCAGCAGGAGCGAGGGGCGTCCGAGGAACGCGACCGCGACCGCGACCCGGTGACGCTCTCCACCGGAGAGCTCGCCCATCAACCGGTCCTCTTCCGCCACGAACCCGTCGGGGAAGGGGTGGTCGTCGATCGTCGTTCCACGGAGGCGGGCGAACAGATCCATCACCTCGCCGATCGTGGCCTGTTCGGGGAACGAGACCGACTGCGGCAGGAAGCCGATCTCAGCCCGCAGCTCGGGCCGCTCGTGCAGCGACTCACCGCGGAGCGCGCTCCGACCCCTGTGCTGGACGAGGCCCGCCAGGCACCGAAGCAACGTGGACTTGCCGCTGCCGTTCGGCCCGTCGAGCGCGGCGATCCGGCCGCGCTCGATCGAGAACGACACGTCGTGCAACCCCCACCCGCCGCGGTAGGTCTTGCTGAGGTCCTCGACCTCCAGGAACGGGTCAGGGGTCTCATGCATGAACGATCGCCCCCAACCGCGGTCTCCGCGAACGCCGCAGCGCCCATACGCTCGCCGCGAGCAAGGTCCCCCCAACCAGCCACAGGAGGACGGGCGAGCCTGCTGGGCCGCCGCCGATCGCGGGGCCGCGCGAGGTCAGGATCGGGGCGTCGTCCTGGACCACGGGTGTTGCGGCCGACCAGCGATCCTCGAGTGAGCTCATGAGCCTGAACGCGGGACCGGAGGCGAGCGCCGCCAACAGCGGTTCTTCCGCCAGGAGCCGGCTGACGCGCCCGCTGGCCGAGTAGGGGACATCGCCGATGCCATCCCCGCCTCGATCGAATCCGGCGTAGTCGCTCCAGTAGTTGCCGACGCCGCCCACCGTCCAGTCCACCTGCGTGGCGCCGCTGCCGCCGAGCGCGACCTGGGTGGAGTTCTCGACGAAGCCGTTGCCGGTGAACCCCGAGTCGGCCGAGGGGTAGAGCAGGACGCCCACCTGGTTCATGGCGATCGTGTTGTCCGCCACCTGCGCGGGCTCGCCTCCCGTTCGGCCTGCGTCGTCCAGGTGCAGGCCCTCGCGGTTGTCGGCGATGACGTTCCCGCGGACGGTGACGCCGCCGGTGTCCTTCACCAGGATGCCGAAGCCGGTGGAGGGGCTGCCGGACTCCGTGATCGTGTTGCCCACCACGTCGACGGGCCCGCCGTACATCAGGACGATGCCCGAGAGGTTGCCCGTGAGGATATTGTCTTGCAGCAGGAGATCCTCGGCGAACATGTCGTGCACCGCGTAGCGGCTGTCGGCGATCGTGTTCCCGATGAGCCGCGGGCGAACCCCGTACGAGAGGTAGATCCCATCGCGGACGCCCGTGATCGTCGAGTCGCGGACCTCGGCCCCGGTGGTGTTCCACAGCCAGATGCCGTCACCGCGGATCTGACCGTCAGGGATGCCCGTGCTCATCCCCGGGTCGCCCATGTCGTGGCCGGCGTTCGCGTCGGCCGGTGCGTCCACGGCGTGGAGCTCTCCGGTGATCAACCCCTCGCCGACGATCGTCGCGCCTTCGATCGACACGTCGTGGGAGCGGCGAACCATGATCCCGACGTAGCTGTGCTCGATCCTGACGTCGCGGATCCGAGCGCGATCCGCGTTCTCCACGACGATCCCGGATGGCGATCCGACGGGGCCGATGCCGGAGCGACGGATGGTGACACCTTGCACGGTGACGTCCGGAGCCGTGATCCGCAGGACCGATCCGAGCCAGCCGCCGTCCAGCACGACCGTTCCCTGCGCCACGAGCGTGATCGGATGATCGATCCGAAGGTGGCCGACGTACGTTCCGGCGGGAACCTCGAGGGTCGAGCCGTTCGGGGCGGCATCGATCATGGACTGCAGATGCGCCGCCGACATGGTGATCGGCCGACCCGGAACCCCCGGCGGCTCGGTGGGCTTGCCGAACCAGCCGAGCACCGATGCCGCGGTGACGGCCGCGATCACGACGGCCAGAACGGCGAACGCCGCCAGACGCTTCATGTCGGCGTCTCCGCGTCGTCGTCCACGTAGATCGGCCGGGTCGCCCACCACTCGCGACCCCGGCGGATCGCGCCGGCCCCGAAGCTCAGCAGGAACGCCGCGCCGAGCAGACACCAGACCGCCCCGCCAGGGAACGACCAGGTCGTGAAGTTCAGCACCTTGGTGGGTCCGACCACGAGAGGGGTGAACGGCTCCAATCGGATCGCGGCGTCGGGCTTCACTCCGTGCCCGTACTGGTAGAGCCGGTACTGCACGTCGGCCAGAGCGCCCAGAGGGACGAGCCACAGCCCGATCCGCGCCAGCCGAGCGAGCGGGTGGCGAACGTGCAACGCCGTCGCCACCACGACCGCCACGAGCGCCAGCAGGATCGCCCACCCCCACAGGGCGATCTCCGGCGCATCGGCGGGATCGAACGCCGCCATCCCGACGTAGTGGTTCAGCTCGTTGATCTCGCGGATGTCTCCGCTCACCCCGTGGCCGCCCGCGGTGAGCGAGAGCCCCTGAGGGTACTGCGGCGCCGAGAGCCGCGCCTCCCAGATCGGGAGGCGCCACGCCAGGATGACGAGGATGGCGGCCGCGAGCCCGAACGCTATCCGCATGCCCGAAGACCGCGAGGGGGTCGGGGGTTCGGGCGGGATGTCTCCGAGGCCGCGCGTCGCGTTCACGTTCGTCCGCTCGGTCTGGGAGGTCGGGTCGGCCGCCATCCTCATCGCTTCCAGATCCCTAGCCCACCGTCAACGTTCCGACCATCGTGGTCGGGTGCGAGAAGCAGTTGAACGCGTAGGTGCCCGCAGCCAAGGCTGGGACCTCGTACGGCGCTTCGTCCGGCCCGGTGATCAAGGCGTTCCCCTCGGGTGTCCACACGGCGGTTGCGCTCGTGTCGGTGCCCTCGAAGATCTGGACGTTGTGCGGGATGCCTTCGTCTTGGTTGATGAAGTCGATCGCGAAGGGGGTGTCGGCGGCCACGCTGAGTGACGTCTCCGCGAACCCGCTGTTCGCCGCGCCGCTCGGGGCCGTGATCGTGAGGGTCGTGCCATCCGTGCCCCCGCCTCCGTTGCCGTCGCCCCCTCCTCCTCCGTCGGCACCACCGCCGCCGTCACCACCGCCGCCGCATGCGGCGAGCAGCAGAGCGGTCGCGAGCGCCGAGGCCATCAACAACGTGAACCTACGCATAACGTGCTCCTTCCTGTTCGATCCGATCACGGGGCCACCTGCAGCCAACCCTGCATCTCCAGGTGAAGTGCCGAGCAGAACTCCGTGCAGTACATGGCGAACGTGCCCGCCCGCTTGAGCGGGACCTCGATGTTCACGACCTCACCCGGGTCGATGCTGGCCTGGATGTTGTACTGCGGGATCGCGAAGCCGTGGGTCGCGTCGCGGGTCTGCTCGATGTTCGTGATGTGCAACTGCAGCGTGTCGCCCAGGCTCGCCTCCACCACGTCCGGCGTGAAGTGCGAGCGCTGCACGGTCGTGTAGACGTGGAGCGTGGTGCCTTCGCGTTCGATCCGCTCCCGGCCCGACACGGTGGCGAAGGGGGATGCCGTCCAGCTCGTGGGGTCGGTCCCCGGCTCGTACGAGGTCAGGACGCCCTTCAGCTTGTCCCGGTGGATCATCTGGACGTAGTGGGGCTCGCCCAGACCGATCGGCATGTC
>CAZDXK010000097.1:0-5939 GCA_964509215.1 uncultured Actinomycetes bacterium
CGTTCCGTGACGATGCGTTCGACGGCGCGTTCATGCGCCATGTGCTGCACCTGGTTCCCGGCTGGCGGCAGGTGCTGGCCGAAGCCGTTCGGGTGGTCCGGCCGGGTGGAACGTTCGTCGTGAGCATCTCGGACTACACCGGCCTGTACCGCGAGATCCAGGGCCGGTTCCTGCTGGAGGCCGGGGGACTCCCGCTCGCGGTGGGTCTGCGACCCGACGATCCGGGGTCGCTCCGTCGTGCGATGGCGGGGCTGGGTGCCCGGGTGCGTCCGCTCCCGCTCGTGCGCGGCAGACGCACCTTGACGGTGGAGCACTTCCTCACCGGCATCGAGGACGGCCACTACAGTTGGACGTGGCCGGCGACGGAGGAGCGACGGCGCCAGGCGGCGGGGAGGCTACGCACGTGGCTCGTCCGGCGGTTCGGCAACCTCGGACGAGCTGTCGAGCCGCAGTTCTCCGCGGAGTGGTGGGCGTTCGACCTGCCGGATCGCGGGGCTCGTCGCCGGCCGTAGACTCCACGCCCGATGGACGAGTCGGTCTCCTTCGATCGTGCCGCGGAGTACTACGACCGCACGCGCGGGCTCTCGGCCGGGGGGATGCGCAAGACCACCGATCTGCTCGCCCGCGAACTGCGCGATCGCGGGCCGGTGCTGGAGGTGGGCGTTGGGACCGGTCAGCTTGCGCTCCCATTGCACGACTCCGGCATCCCGGTCGTGGGCTTCGATCTCGCGCGCCCGATGATGGACAAGCTCGTTGAGAAAGCAGGTGGCGGCTTACCGTTTTCACTGCTCCAAGCTGACGCGACGCGCATTCCGTTCCGCGGCCATGCGTTCGGAGGCGCCTACCTTCGGTGGGTGCTTCATCTGATCCCCGAATGGCGGACGGCCCTGGCCGAGATGGTCCGGGTCGTTCGGCCCGGGGGCGTCCTCCTGACGTCGATCGGAGGTTACGGCGGCGGCCCGAACTCGGAGATCCAGGAGCGGTTCGCGGAGCTCACGGGCGTGTCGATCGAGCCCCCGGGGCTCACGTGGGACGGCTACGACGAGCTGGATGAGGCGGCGAAGAGGCTCGGTCTCGTTTGCCGCGACCTGCCCCCGATCCGGGAGATGCAGCGCGACGGCCTGAACGTCTTCGTCGACGGCATCGCGAACAACGCGTACTCATGGACGTGGAAGGTGGAGGATCCTGATCTCTTGGCCCGAACCGCCGTCGACGTCCGCCGGTGGGCCCAGGAACGGTACGGTCCGCTCGATCAGATTCCTCTCGAGGAGTGGGAGTCCGTCTGGCGCGCGTACGACGTGCCCGCCTGAGCTCCAGCCGAACGCCGTCACTTGTCGATATCCTGTCCTGCACATCTCCGGGCGACATCCCGCGCTCGGTCGACAGGAGGAGGGTCCACGGTGCCGATCACGCAGGTCGAGAAGATCTGGATGGATGGCGAGCTCGTGGACTGGGCCGACGCCAAGATCCACGTGCTCTCCCACGCGCTGCACTACGGCACCGGGGTCTTCGAGGGCATCCGTGCGTACGAGACCGAACGCGGTCCCGCCGTGTGGCACATGGACGAGCACCTGCGCCGCCTCTACCGCTCCGCGAAGCTCTACCACCTGGACATCCCGTTCTCGGTCAAGGCGGTCGGCGAAGGGATGAAGGACGTGATCCGCGCGAACGGCCTGCGGTCGTGCTACGTCCGTCCGCTCGTCATCCGCGGCTACGGCGAGATGGGCGTCAATCCGCTCAACGCGCCGGTGAACGTGATCATCGCGGTGTGGCCGTGGGGCGCGTACCTGGGCGAGGACGCGCTGGAACAGGGCGTCCGGATCAAGATCAGCAGCTGGCGCCGGAACGGCCAGAACTCGCTACCGTCGGCGGCCAAGGCGACGGGCCAGTACATCAACAGCGTCCTCGCCAAGGTGGAGTCGCTGAAGGCTGGGTACGACGAGGCCATCATGCTGAACGAGCACGGCTTCATCACCGACGGCTCGGGCGAGAACGTCTTCATCGTCCGCGGCGATGTCCTCACCACCCCGCCGACGCAAGCCGGTTGCCTCGACGGCATCACCCGCGGCAGCGTCATCCAGATCGCCCGCGACCTCGGCTACGAGGTGCGAGAGGAGAACCTGGTCCGCAGCGACCTCTACAACGCGGACGAGTGCTTCTTCTCCGGGACGGCCGCCGAGATCACGCCGATCCGCGAGGTGGACGACCGCGCCGTGGGCGAGGGCCATCACGGGCCGATCACGAAGGAGCTCCAGGGCGTGTTCTTCGCCGCCACGAAGGGCGAGACCGAGAAGTACGCGGACTGGCTCACCCACGTCGACTAGCCCCAACGCGCTCTCGGGGAGGCCACGGGTTTTAGGTCGCTCACCGGCGCCTGGAGTAGGATTCCTCGCCGTGCCCGCGTGAAGGGCAGAGGGGACCGTGATGACGACCGACGACACCGAAGCTCGCTACCGCTTGCCGCGGACCGTGACGCCCAACCGCTACGAGCTGGTGCTGGAGCCAGATCTCGCGGCGGGGTCGTTCGCGGGCAGTGAGGATGTCACCGTCACCGTCGTCGAACCGGTTACCGCGATCGTCCTCAACGCGGTCGACCTCGAGATCATGCGTGGATCGCTCGAGGCGGCGGACGGCCGGCGGATCGAGGTCGCACAGATCCGGATCGACCCGGAGGCCGAACGCGCCCACCTGGAGTTGGGCACCGACGCGGAGGCGGGGGAGTGGACGCTGCACCTCGACTTCCGGGGCGAGCTGAACGACAAGCTGGTCGGGTTCTACCGATCGACCTATGAGGGCCCCGACGGCGGCACCGAGGTGATCGCTACCACGCACTTCGAGGCGACCGACGCGCGCCGGGCGTTCCCGTCATGGGACGAACCCGACCTGAAGGCGGTCTTCGGTGTGACGTTGATCGTGGCGCCGGAACTGACGGCGCTCTCGAACGGTCCGGAGATCGAGCGGACCACGCTCGATGACGGCCGCGTGCGGGTGGTGTTCGCGGACACCATGCCGATGTCCACGTACCTGGTCGCGTTCGTGGTCGGTCACCTGGAGCTGACGGATCACGTCGACGCCGGCGGCGTCCCCACACGGGTCGCTCACGTGCCGGGCAAGGGCACGCTCGCATCCTTCGCGTTGGAGGTCGGCGCACATTCGCTGAACTGGTTCGCGGACTACTACGGCATCCCGTATCCGGACAAGAAGGTCGACCACATCGCCCTCCCCGACTTCGCGCAGGGCGCCATGGAGAACCTGGGCTGCATCACGTACCGGGAGGCGGCGCTGCTGGTGGACCCCGCCACCTCGACCCATGGGGAGCAGCTCGACGTGGCCGAGACCGTCGCGCACGAGCTCGCACACATGTGGTTCGGCGACCTGGTCACGATGCGATGGTGGAACGGCCTGTGGCTCAACGAGGCGTTCGCGACGTTCATGGCGATGCTCGCCGTGGACGCGTACCGCCCGGACTGGGAGGTATGGAACCAGTTCGCGCGATCGAGGAGCGCGGCGCTCGAGGTCGATGCGCTCGCTTCGACGCGGTCGATCGAGTACCCCGTGCACTCGCCCGACGACGCGAACGGCATGTTCGACACGCTCACGTACCTCAAGGGCGGCGCGATCTTGCGGATGCTCGAGCAGTACCTGGGTACCGACCGGTTCCGCGACGGCATCCGCCGTTACCTGCGCGATCACGCGTACGGCAACACCGAGACGCACGATCTGTGGGACGCGCTCGAGGAAGAGACCGGCGAGCCGGTGCGCCGGATCATGGACACGTGGATCTGGCAGGGGGGCTATCCGCTGATCTCGGTCACGATCGCCGACGACGGAACACTCCGGTTCTCTCAGCGCAGGTACTCGCCCTCGCGGCCCGACGACGACACGAAGTGGGCCGTTCCGCTGTTGGTCCGCCAGGCGGCTCCCGACGGGAGCGAGCGCACCGACGCGATCCTGGTCGAAGCCGAGGGCGCGACGCTCCCGATGCTTTCGCCCGACGTCGTCGTGGTGGCGAACGCCGGCGGCATCAGCTTCGTCCGTGTGTGGTACGACGAGGTGCTTGCCGGGCGACTGGCGGGCTCCGCCGTCCGGGCGCTCAGCCCGCTGGAGCGGTACGCGCTTGTGGATGACGCGTGGGCGGCGGTCGTCGACGGTTCGACGACCGCCTCGTCGTTCTGCCGGTTCGTCGAGGGGTTCAAGGACGAGACGGAGCTTCCTGTGTGGCAGCTGATCCTCACCGGGCTGAGCTGGTGCGATCGCTTCCTCGAGGACGAGCCCCGCGATCGGTTCCGTGACTACGTCCGGAATCTCTTGCGGCCGGCGATCGATCGGCTGGGATGGGAGGCCTCGTCCGACGAGCCGGACCTCGTCCGCGCGCTCCGGGGCACCCTGGCACAAGCCCTCTCCGTGCTAGGCGACGATCCGGAGGCGAAGGCGCAGATGCGGGAGCTCGAGGGCGAGGCCAGGGGGGGCGGGGAGGTCGACCCCCACCTCGCGTCGGCCGCCGTGCAAGTGGTAGCGACGAACGGCGACGCCGGCGACTTCGCACGCTACTGGCGGATGGTGCACGACGGCGTCACGCCGCAGGAACAGCTGCGGTACCTGTACGCTCTGGCTCGATTCCGCGATCCCGAGCTGTTCGACCGCTTGCTCACTTCGACCCTCACCGACGACGTGCGTTCCCAGGACGCCCCCTTCCTGTTGGCGACCGCCACGACCAACCGCGATCTCGGCGACCGCGCCTGGCGGTTCATCGCGGATAACTGGGACGCGGAGCTGGAACGGTTCGCGGCCTCCAACATCATCTCCCTCGCCTCGGGCGCGCGGTTCCTCTCGTTGCCCGAGCAGCAGGCGGCGGTGGAGGCGTTCTTCCAGACGCACACGATCCCCCAGGCCGGGTTGATGCTCGATCAGACGCTCGAACGCCAGCGGATCTACGTGGCCCTCCGCGAACGCGCGGAGAAGGACCTCGCGCAGGCGTTCTCGGGTTCGTCCTAACGCACCTCGGCGTACCGCCCCGCGGCTTGACACGCCGAGGCGCGTCCTCATACCGTTCGCTACCGAACTACCTGTTGGCACACGCGGGTCCTCAGGGGAGGGATGAGCACGGGCGGAACGGCCACGGTCGAGGGCGTCGAGGTCTCGACCGACCACTGGATCGGCGGCCACCGCGTCGCGTCGGACCGCACGTTCTCCGACGTGTCGCCGATCGACGAGCAACCGATCGCCGAGGTCGCGCGCGGTGGTGCCGACGAGGCCGCCGAAGCCGTCGCGGCCGCGCGCGAGGCTTTCCCCGTCTGGGCAGGCATGCCGCCCATGGATCGTGCCGCGGCGCTACACGCCATCGCCGACGGCGTCGATGCGCGCGTTCCCGACCTGGCGGCCGTCGAGACACGCGACAACGGCTCCCTGTTGCGATCGATGCACAACTCGGTGATGCCGCGCGTCGCGCGGAACTTCCGGTTCTTCGCGGACCGATTGCTGGAGCTCGGAGAGCCCGACGTGGACTTCAACGGGTACGCCGAGCACGTCTCGTGGGATCCGTCGGGCGTCGCGGTCGTGATCACGCCGTGGAACGCCCCGCTGATGCTCGCCACGTGGCGGATCGCTCCCGCCCTGGCAGCCGGGAACACCGTGGTCCTGAAGCCCCCGGAGTGGGCTCCGCTCACGGCGTCGATGCTCGCCGACATCGCGCACGATGCGGGACTGCCGGACGGGGCGTTCAACGTGGTGCAGGGGATCGGGGAGGAAGCCGGCGCGGCGCTCGTCGCGAACCCCGACGTCGATCGGATCGCGTTCACCGGCTCCGTCCCCACCGGCAAGCTCGTCGCCGCGGCGGCTGGAGCCAACCTCACCCCGCTCTCGCTCGAGCTGGGTGGGAAGTCGCCGTTCGTCGCGTTCGCCGACGCGGACATGGACGCGCTCGTGAAGCAGGCGGTGGG
>CAZDXK010000098.1:0-5911 GCA_964509215.1 uncultured Actinomycetes bacterium
ATCCGCTCGAGCAGAGGAAAACGGAACGTCTCCTCGCGGCCGTCCGGGAGCCGCCCCTTCACCACCACCTCCCGCGCGGTCACCGATTTGTTCTTGAGCGAAAGTGACAGGCATTCCTCGGAGTGCAGGCTTGGAATAGTCAGGCCGGGCAGTTCCCATCCGTCGCACGCGGTGATGGAAGTTAACACCGGACGGCGGAGGCGGGTCGCACGGCGCCATGGGCCTCGGGGGGGTGGGGCGTCGCGCTCTCGCTCTGCGTGCCGGTGCTGGCGGTGCTCGCGGTTGCTTCGGTGCTCGGCATACCGCTCGGGATCGGCCTGCTGCTGTCGGTCACCTTCCTGTCGCTGCTCGGCGTGGTGGTGACCGCCCAGACGGTGGGGCGCGCGCTCGTTGACCGGGAACGTCGCACCGCGACCGCGTTCCTCGCCGGATGGGCGATCGAGACCGTGATCGGGGTCATCCCGTACGTGAGCGGGGCGGCCTTCGCGACCGCGGCGATCTTCGGACTGGGGGCGACGACGGTCGCCGTCTGGCGGGCGCGGGGTCAGCGCCTCGATGCGCGGCTGGCCGGGAAGCATCGGGTCGGCGCCTTCGCCGCAGATCCGACCGGGAGCCGAGAGGCTCCAGGTCTCTAACCGCATGGACGGGCCAGCCGACCTGATCATCACGAACACGGACGTCTACACCGGCGGGTCCGTCGAGCCCCGGCCCGGCGCGGTGGCGGTCAAGGCCGGGCGGATCCTCGCGGTCGGAGCGCCCGACGAGCTGCGGGACCTCGCCGGACCGACGACCGAGGTGCGATCCCTGCCCGGACGGCTGGTCGTACCTGGGTTCCAGGACGCCCACGTGCATCCGGCGTTCGGCGGGAGGAACCTGCTGCGCGTGAACCTCGACCATGTCAGCACGGTCGACACCTATCTGGAGACGATCGCCATGTACGCCGCGGCGAACCCCGACGAGCAGTGGATCACGGGGGGTGGATGGGCGATGTACCTGTTCCCCGGCGGCTCCCCGCGCAAGGAAGACCTGGATCGCATCGTGGCGGACCGCCCGGTGTTCCTGATGAACAGGGATGTGCACGGCGCCTGGGTGAACAGCCGCGCGCTCGGGATCGCGGGGATGACGAAAGACACGCCTGATCCGTGGGACGGCCGCATCGAGCGCGACGCTGCGACGGGGGAGCCGACCGGGACGCTGCACGAGGGCGCGGCGTACTCGTTCCGTGACCGGTTCGTCCCGCCGACCGACCAGGCGGAATGGCGCCGCGCCCTGCTCGTTGCGCAGCAGCGCCTTCACGCGCTCGGGATCACCGGGTGGCAGGACGCCTGGGTGACCCCGGACATCCTCCGGGCGTACGAAGCGCTGGACGACAGCGGCGAGCTGACGATGCGTGTCTCGGCGAGCTTGTGGTGGGACCGGCATCGAGGCCAAGAGCAGATCGGCGAGCTGGTCGAACGCGGCCGGGCCGCGACGAACGGCAACGTTCGCGCGACGACCGTGAAGATCATGACCGACGGCGTGGTCGAGAACTGCTCGTGCGCGCTGCTGGAGCCGTACGACGATCCGGGTGCGTACCCGCCGGGTCACCGCGGCCTGTCGTACGTCGACGACGATGCCTTGCGGTCGGCGGTTACCGCCCTTGACGCCGAGGGGGTCCAGGTGCACATGCATGCCATCGGCGATCGCGCGACGCGCGACGCGTTGGACGCGATCGAGGCGGCGCGCGCGGCGAACGGTCCGAGCGACAATCGGCACCACGTGGCGCACCTGCAGTTCGTGCATCCCGACGACGTGCCGCGCTTCGGCGCGCTCCGTGTCATCGCGAACATCCAGCCGTTGTGGGCGTGCTTGGACCCGCAGATGAGCGAGTTGACGTTGCCGCGCGTGGGGGAGGAGCGGATGGGGTGGCAGTACCCGTTCGGTGAACTCGCCCGCACGGGCGCGACGCTCGCGGGAGGGAGCGACTGGCCAGTGTCCACGCCCGACCCGTTGCTCGAGATGGAGGTCGCGGTCACGCGCGTCGATCCCGGGGCGCGCGACGCGGAGCCGTTCCTGCCCGACCAGCGCCTGACGCTCGAACAAGCGTTCACGGCGTTCACCATGGGTTCTGCGACCGTGAATCACGACGAACGCGAGGCCGGGTCCATCGAGGTCGGGAAGCGGGCGGACCTCGCGGTGCTCGACCACGACGTGTTCGAACCGAACTCCGGGCCGCTGGGGGACGCCAGGGTGGTCATGACCATCGCCGCGGGCCGCGTGGTGCACGAGGCCGGCTGAAGAGGGGATTCCCTCGGGAGGGTCCGCGGGGCGTAGTGTCGGGCCGATGGTGCGCGTCGTGGCCCTTCTGCGCGAGCTCGCGAAGACCCGCGGCCTGCCGGTGTTCGACGCGACCCGGGTGGGGTATCCCCAGCGCATGCGGCGGCGCCGGCCGGGGGAGTGAAGGGGCGGCGGTATCCTTGGACGCCGTGAGGCCGACCGCCGGTCCCGGGTGCGCCCTCTGCGGCGGACCCACCTACGATCCGGACAAGCGTGAGCGACCGTGGGTGCGGGCGGTCTCGAGTGGCCACCAGGTTCTGATATGCCCGGCCTGCCAAACGGACCGGCCGGACTGGGCATCGAGCCTGGACCGGTGCGGGGCGTGCGGCGGAACGCGCCTATCGGCGATGCTCGGCGAGGTCGTGTGTCGAGCGTGCGGTCACTCACAACCCGCGAACGCGGGCGCTTAGCTCAGTTGGAAGAGCGTCGCCCTTACAAGGCGAAGGTCGGGGGTTCGAGACCCTCAGCGCCCACCGAGAGAAGCGGCGTTTCCGCCGCGATGAGAAGGGCCTCCTACACCTGGCTTCAGCAGGACCGATTCAGCCCGGAAACGCAACCTGCGATCTAGTGACCGTTCGCTCAGATCCGGCCGGTTCGTTCGTGAGCGCCTACGGGCGGCGCTACGCTGATACGAGAAGGCCTCGACGCGATGAGCCTGGAAAGCGAGCGGAAGATGAAGCGCTTCCTTACGGACATCTTCGGCAGGGTCCACGCGAGAGCGGAGATCCGTCGAAGGCGGGCCCTTCAACGGGCAGCCAGGGAGATGCAGCGCCGTGAGACGCACGGCGGCAGCATCTGGAGATCCGGGAAGGGCGGTTCCCACTCAAGCTGAGAAGAGATCCGTGTGACAGACACTTGCGTACAAGCCGGCCTCGCGACGAGGGAACGGTTCAGCTGGGGCAGAAGGTGTTGATCGTCGGCGCGGCAGGAGGCGTGGGGTCGTTCGCCGTGCAGATCGCCCAGGCGCTCGGAGCCCACGTCACCGGCGTGTGCAGCACGACGAAGGTGGACCTGGTCAGATCGATCGGCGCGGACGACGTCATCGACTACACACGCGGCGACTTCGCGGAGACGGGGCAACGCTACGACCTCATCCTCGACACCGCGGGTAACCGTTCCTTGTCACCCCTCCGGCGATCCTCGCGCCCCGGGGGACCCTCGTCATCTCCTCTCAGACCGGTCTTGTACGACACCACCGCGCTCGGCTACCGTGCTCGTTGCGATGATGTATCGGGTTGACCTGCTCCTGCGGGCGAATGTGGATGACGAGGCCCTGCACGAGATCCTGGTACGGGCGAACACGTACGCGGTCGTCAACGACGTTGAGGCGACCCGCGACACTGGTGGCGAGAGTTGTCGCTTCACGGCCAGGATCGATGCCCCGAGTCCCGAAGCAGCGCTCGGCTCACTGCTCACAGTCATCGCCCAGACTTCAGGACCTGTCGGGTTGGTGGAGGAAGGATCCCTGCGCCGCGTAGTGATCGAGCGCGAAGAACCGGGGAGCAGATGAAGGCAGCGTCTGGCATCGCGGAGATCGTCGAGCTGCAAGACGAAGGTCGGAGGGTTCGAGCCCCTCAGCGCCCAAGTAAGACGAGCAGCCCAAGGTTCCTGCCTACTTCGCCCACCAAGCGCACCGCCCGATCGCCCCGGCCGAGCGGTTGCAATGCAGGCCTGCCGGGGTGTAGATCGCCAGAAGACGACGTCGGAGGAGGGAGCCACCTGTGAAGCTGCGCACATTTGGCATCGTTATGACGGTCGGGATGGTCGCCTCGCTCACCTTTGTTTCGGCCGCCGCCGCCGATGACGGAGGTGGAAACCGGGGCGGTCGGCGCCTCTCGGCCACACTGACGGGCGCGGCCGAGGTGCCGGGACCGGGCGATCCTGATGGCTCCGGCACGGTGGTGCTCAGAGTGAGGCCCGGCCGCAACGAGGTCTGCTTCGATATCCACGTCTCTGGAATCACGCTCCCGGCGGCAGCGGCGCACATCCACCAAGCACCCGTTGGCGTCGCTGGTGGGATCGTCGTAACGCTCGGCACGCCCAACGTGACGGGCGATGCCTCTGGCTGCGTGTCGGCGTCGCACGACCTCTTGAAAGGCATCAAACAACACCCGTCCGCGTACTACGTGAACGTCCACACTCCGGACCTCCCCGCCGGGGCCGTCCGAGGCCAGCTCGCCAGGAGTTCGGGTCAGGGGCAGGGGAGCGGCCAGCTCCACACCTCCCTCAAGGGGAAGAGTGAGGTGCCCGGACCCGGTGACCTCGACGGCAGCGGGTCCGCCAGCATCACCGTCGATCGCACCCTCAACCAGGTGTGCTTCACGATCCATGTTTCCGGCCTCACGCTTCCGGCGACGGGCGCACATATCCATCAGGGGGCAAAAGGGGTCTCCGGGCCGATCGTCGTCACGCTGTCACCGCCCGATGTCGGCGGCTCGTCGAGCGGTTGCACGGTGGTGACGCCCGATCTCGTGAACGCGATCCTCGCGAACCCGTCCGGGTACTACGTGAACGTCCACACGACGGACTTCCCGAACGGTGCCCTGAGAGGCCAGCTTTCCGGGCAAGGTGGCGGCGATGACGATGACGACGGTGATGATGACGACGACGACGACGGAGAGGACCACGGCGACGACGACGGAGAGGACCACGGCGGCGGGGACCACAACGGTGGGGGGGACGAGCATGGGGTGCGCGACTTCGCCTGACGCTCATCCGGCCTCGGACACGTAGCCGGGCATCGTCGTCGGCGTACCGTCGATCGGGCGGGGCGGCTCGCGTGACACGCCCGCTCGCCTCGTTGGTTGAAAGCTGCGGTTTTCCGACGCCTGTGGGCGCACAAAGCACCCAGCCGGATAGGTGGTGGGTCGTTAGATATCGTTTGTCTACGACGACCGGCAGTTCCGATAGGCGCCTGGTCCTGTGAACCGGCACGCGTAACACTCTGCAGGTTCGGTCTTCGTGGTGTTCGACGTCTTGTTTGGGGATGGGCACCGCGATCATGGCTGGAAGCCTTGTCCCCACCTACGCGTGGTTCTGGCACGCGCTCCCCGTGTCGCGACGGATCCGTAGCTCCTTTGCGCGTCGCTGACCGTCGCTCTCGCCGTCAGAGGAGGCGGGCTGCGAGGGCAAGAGGAGCGACCTTCGGAAGGAGCGCTCCTCGCTACGGATGCCTCACAGGTCGCACCCTTCTCACCGTATGGCGGAGGTGCCAGGGACTCAGGGGTTCGTGTAGCTCACGACCTCGGCGTGGGGCGGGCCAGCGGAATCGAGAGGGACCACGACGGCCGCGGATTCCGTGTCGCCCTTCGCAACCAGGGCCAGGTTCACGTCGCGAGTGACGTCACCGACGGTGACCTCGACGATGATGTTCTCGGCGCTGGTGCCGCCGACGTTCGTGACGGTCACCTCCAGGGGTCGACCGCCGCTTGCCGGTTCGTCCGCGTCGGCGATGGTCACGCGGAGGTCGGCCGGGCCGCGGGGTCCCGTGAGCCCGCTCACCACCAGTCCAGCCACCACGGCCAGCGTGGCGGCGAGCGAGGCCAGCAGCAGCGCCCACTCGAACGGTGTCCGCTCCCGCCTGATGCCGCGGCTC
>CAZDXK010000099.1:0-5901 GCA_964509215.1 uncultured Actinomycetes bacterium
GAGACTCGCTCTCGCGGTTGGAGACCATCACGATGATGGCCGGGATGGAGCTGTCTCCCCGGTCGATCCGGGAGCAGATCTCCTCGGCGATCCAGCTGATCGTGCACCAGCAACGCCTGAAGGACGGCTCGCGCCGGTTCACGCACGTCACCGAGATCGAGGGCATGGAGGGCGACGTGATCACCCTCCAGGACCTCTTCCTGTTCGACTTCGCGGCCGGCATGGACGACGAGGGCAAGTTCCGCGGGCGTATGAAGTCAACCGGCCTCCGGCCGAAGTTCGTCGACAAGCTCGAGGAGCGAGGCGTGTTCGTCGATCCCGAGGTCTTCGCCCTCGAGTCGCGGGGCGGGAACTGATGCAGGCTGCCGCCTCCTTCTGGGGGAGCCCCGCGGCGCTCGCGCTTTCCATCGGCCTCGCGACGGCGGCCGCCTTCTTGCTGGGAGTCATGCTGTTCGGTACGGCGACCCGCCGCAGGCAGCAGCGCATCATCGGCGAGCGCATGGCGGCCGTGGGCAACCGGGGGCGCAAGCCGACACATGTCCCCGCCATGGACCGCACAGCCGGCGGGTGGATCCCAATGCGCGTCACCAACTTCGGACGGCGGTTCGCGGACGCTCGAGGGTTCAGCGGGCGGCTCGACGCCGAGCTCGAGGCCGCGGCCGTGAGCCTGCGATCGGGCGAGTTCGTCATCGTCACGGTGGCCGCCGCCTTCGGCGGCATGTTCCTCGGTTACGCGATCCTCAAGAGCCCGTGGCTCGCGCTCGGTGTCGGGGCGGTCTCCGGTCTCGGCCCGACCGTCGCGCTGAAGTTCGCCCTGGGGCGTCGCGCGGAGAAGCTCCGCGAACAGCTCCCCGACGTGCTCACGATCATGGCGAGCTCGCTCCGGGCCGGCCACAGCTTCCTGCAGGCGCTCGACACGACGGCGAAGGAGATCGCCCAACCTGCCGCCACCGAGTTCCAGCGGGTCGTCGCCGAGATCCGTCTGGGACGAAGCGCAGAAGACGCGCTGGGGGCGCTCGCCGAGCGGGTGGGGAGCGCGGACTTCAAGTGGGCGGTCCTCGCGGTGAACATCCAGCGTGAGGTCGGCGGGAACCTGGCGGAGATCTTGGACAACGTCGCGGACACGCTCCGTGAGCGCGCAACCATGCGGCGGCAGGTCCGCGTGTTGACGTCGGAGGGCCGGCTCTCCGCGTGGGTCCTCGCCTTGATGCCGTTCGCCATCGCGCTCTACATGTTCGCGACGAACCGCGACTACATCATGCTGCTGTTCACGACGAAGGTGGGGTTCTTCATGCTGGGTGGCGCCGGCCTGCTCCTCGTCGCCGGGATCCTCTGGATGAGGAAGATCGTGGATATCGATGTCTGAGATCTGGCTCCTTCTCGCCGTCGGATGCGTCTTCTCCTCGGTCATGCTCGTCGGGTTCGCGCTCGACGCGTCCAGCACGGAGCGCAAGCGGGGCGTGAGGCTGCTGGAGAATCAGGTCATCGGTTCGCACAGCGTCGCGTCGGCCAACCTCCGGGAGCGGGAGCTCTCGCAGAGCTTCGGGCAGCGTGTGCTGGTGCCGTTCGTCGGCGGCGCGGGCCGCGTGGCTCGGCGCATCACGCCGCTCGACGCCCGGGATCGCGTGGCGAAGAAGCTCCTCCTCGCCGGGAGCCCCGCAGGATGGGACGCCGAACGGATCATCGCGTTCAAGGTGATCATCGCTGGAGCGGGTTTCGTCGGGGCCTTGGTCTTCGCACGCGTGATGCACCTGCAGGGTGTTTCGTTCGTCGCCTCGGTCGGTCTCCTCGCGGTCGCCGGCTTCCTCGTCCCCGACTCGCTCCTGGCCCGCAAGGTCGACGAGCGTCAGAAGGAGGTGCTCGGAACCCTCTCGGACACGCTGGACCTGCTCACGATCAGCGTCGAGGCGGGGCTCTCACTCAATGCCGCGATCGCCCAGGTCGTGCAGAACGTGCCGGGGGTGCTGTCTCAGGAGTTCGCGCGCATGCTGCAGGAGATCCAGCTCGGCGTTCCCCGGTCCGATGCGTTCCGGCACCTGGCGGATCGCACGGACGTCGAGGAGCTGAACAGCTTCGCGCTCGCCATGATCCAGGCGGACGTGTTCGGTGTGAGCATCGCGAGCGTCCTGCGCACTCAGGCGAGCCAGCTCCGCATCAAGCGACGTCAGACGGCTGAGGCGAAGGCCCAGCAGACGCCGGTCAAGATCGTCTTCCCGCTGATCCTGTGCATCTTGCCGGCCCTCTTCGTGATCATCATCGGGCCCGGCGCGATCCGCATCATGAACAACCTCTTCGTGTAGTCTCCGGCTCCGCCAGATTCGGTCGCGACCGCTCTTCCTACCGACCATCCCAAAGACGTAGGTCCTAGGTCCATTGCATGCTCCCCCATCCATGCCTTAGACTCGCGCCTGTCCGGCAGGCTCGTGGGGCCGTGCGGATCGAGAGAAAGGCGTTGTCGATGAAGCGCATCGGGTTCTTGATGACCACAGCGATGGCCTTCGTCCTGTGCCTGGCCGTACCCGCGTTCGCAGGGTCTGAGCTGGGGAACAACCCGGGTGAGCCCACCGTGAGCGGTGCGGGCGGCACGGCGTTCACAGGGGCCAACGTGTCGACGACCTTCATGTACCTGGCGGCGTTCATCGTTGTGGGCGCGCTGGCCATCTACATCGGGCGTCGCCGCACGCTGGTGACGCGCTAAGCGCAAGGAAGAGCTCCTTCATGAACGGGCCCTCCAGCGAGGGTCCGTTCTTTGATTTCTCCGGGCCCGGCGTCACTCAGGTGACAGCTTGGACGATCTCTCGCCAGAGTCGCACGGGCAAGGACGGAGCGAAGGTCGCTTTCAGGTCGAGGTTCCCCGCGGGCCTGCCCTCATACACCAGCCGATCGCCGTCGAGTGACAGGCCCTCGCTCGCCGAGGTGAATCGCATCCCCTCAGGCGGATCGATCGCCACGTTGAGGACCGTCGGTCGGATCGTGGTCTGCCCCACGAAGCTGAGCTCGTAGGTTCCGCCCGTCTCGTCCCCGTCCCACGCCTGTGTGAGCAGGAGATCCGCGCCGAGGGTCGCCGTGTCACCCGACGGGGTCCGAACGTAGTCCTCGAAGAACGGGTAGCCCTCCTGTTCATGCCGGTCGAGCTCGACCGCGTCGCCGTCGCGCGTCGCCCCAACAAGCACGCACCCGGCGTCGCAGTACAGGTCGACCACGGCCAGGTTCTCGCCGGGCTGGCTCGAGAAGTGCCTGAACGGGCCGATCACGTACTTCGGATACCCGGACGTCGGGGAATCGTTCAGCAGATCCACCCGGAGCGCCGCGTTCGCCGTGCCGCCCGGACCGAGCTGGATATCGTAGGTGATGGTTCGTTGTTGGTAGAAGTCGAGCTTCGTGCCGGACGCACTGTTGGTCACCACTGAGATGACGTCGGTCCCCGGTGGGTCGAAGGCGCCGCCCACGCTCGTCAGGGCAAGCCCCGCTTGCATCGAGCGATCCGTGCTCCAGGCCTTCACGTGGCCGTTCGCGAAGGCGTCGAACAGCGCGCGCAGCCGGGGCAGGCCCTTCCCCCGCTGTTCGAGGAACCCGCGGACCACGGCCTGGGCCACTTCGCCGAGCACCAGCTTCCGTTCCTCGCTCGCATGGAAGAACAAGGCGTACGCCTTGTTCGCCACGAAGGAGACGACGTTGCGCTTCGTCACCTCGATCCCCGTCTGCCCGACATCGATGGGAGCCGTTACCTGCATCAAGGACTCCAGCGCGAACGGGTCCGCCACCATGACGCCATCGAGGGTCGTTCCGGTTGCCGCTCGGTACGCGAGCCAGATCGCCTCGGCGGCCAACGGGAAGTCCGGCGTCATATTGAGGTTCAGCCAATAGGCCTTGCGCGTGAGATAGAACTCGAAGTTCTTCGAGTACTCCGGAGAAGGTGAAGGCACGTCGGCCACGTCGAGGCGGGGTAGCGACTGGACGGGACGGAAGTCCGAGAAGCTCAGCCGGCCGGCGTCCACGGTCAGGATCGAGTACGCGCCGATCAGACCACCCGTCCCTCGGAGCTCGGCCGGGTTCGAGGCCCCGAAGAAATAGCGACGAGGTTGGTCCGCACCCAGGAACGAGGGCAGTCTCTGCAGTATCAGTGATCCGGCGTGTAGCTGCCGAGACAGCGTTGCCAGCCGATCCTGGGTGTCCGTCTTGGCGGACGCGACCGGAGCGAGCACGAAACCGGTCGGGGCGGCCTGGAGCTTCGCCAGCGCGTCACCCACCAGCCTGTTCGCACGGACGGTCGCTTCGGCCAGCCCGGCCAATCGGTCGATCGGGATACCGTCGGTGGATGGAGCGAGCGCTTCGAGGCCGCCCGGCAGGTTTACCGTTGCGCCGGCGAGTCCGACGGCCGCGTCGGCAATCTTGAGGCCCGCCTCCGCGATGGCGAGGACGGCGTCCGCCGTGTTCCCCAGGAGGGGGATCCATCCGGCGACCTTGAGCCCGACCCACCGGGATCCGTCGCCGGCCGAGCGGAAGGCGTTCACGGCGCCCCCGAACTCGTCGCGAGCCGCGACCGCGTCGCCCGCCAGGAGCGCCTTCTTGCCACGGGAGAGTGCGTCGCGGCCGCGCTCGAGGTCGCCCCGGACGCTGAGCGCGGAGAGCCCGCCGACCCCCAGCACCAGGAGCAGAGCGGCCGCGATCACCGCGGCGCTCAGCAGGACGAGCCGACGACGATGTCGACGACGATGTCGACGACGCGGCTCGACTTTGCCGGCCGTGCCGGATGCGTTATCGCGCGGAGTCTGCATGCGAGAGGATCCTGGCAGGCCAGAGCGGTCCGCGCGGATGCGTTCTACGGTAACAGGCGTGACGCCGGGCCTGCGAACGGGCGCCGGTTCGGCGCTGTTACCCTCTGCCTCGATGAAGGTGGCGTACCAGGGCGAGCCCGGCGCCTACAGCGAGCGGGCGGTCGCGTCGCTCTTCCTCCATGCGGAGCCGTTGCCCTGCGCTACGGTCAGGCTCGTGTTCTCGCGGGTGACGAGCGGCGAGGCGGCGTTCGGCGTGGTGCCGCTCGAGAACTCACAAGCCGGCTCGGTGAACGAGACGTACGAGCTCCTGCTGCACACGAACCTCCTCCGGATGGTGGGGGAGACGGTCGTTCGTGTCGATCACGCCCTGCTCGGCCGGCCGGGTGTCCGCCTGGAGGCGATCCGTCGGGCCCATTCCCACTGGCAGGCGCTCGCCCAATGCGAGGAGTTCCTGTCGTCGCTCCGCATCGAGCCCGTCCCCGTGCACGATACGGCCGGAGCGGCCCGGATGATCGCCGAGTCGGGGAGCGACGAGGATGCGGCGATCGCCAGCGTAGAGGCCGGGGCGCGGTTCGGTCTCGCCGTCCTCGCCGAGCGGATCCAGTCCGAGAAGGAGAACTTCACCAAGTTCGCGGTCATCGGCACCGACGACCCCGGGATGGGATCGAACGACAAGACGTCGCTCGTGATGGCCGTCCTCGACCAGCCCGGCTCGCTCCTCGGGGCGCTGCAGCCGCTCGCGGCCCGCGGCATCAACCTGCACAAGCTGGAGTCGCGCCCCATGCGAGGGAGGCCGTTCGAGTACGTCATCTACGTCGACGTGATGATCGCCGGGGACGATCCGGGACTGGCCGAGGCACTGGATGAGATCGCCCACCACACGTCCATGCTCCGCGTGCTGGGATCGTACCGGGCGGCTCCGGACCCCCCGTAGTCGTTCGAGCGAGGGGTTCGTACCGGTTAGCGCCAGTCGATCGTCACGACGCGAACGGGCTCGGCGATCCCCTTCAGTGTGACCTCGCGCGGTTCCGAGACCGTCACCTCACCGATGTTGGCGAGCGTCTCCTCGCTCGCCACGATCTCGCCGCCCGCCGCAAGGGCACCGATCCGGGCCGCCTCGTGC
>CAZDXK010000100.1:0-5900 GCA_964509215.1 uncultured Actinomycetes bacterium
AACGCGCTGGGGCCCATCAGCCGGAGGCATCTGTCGACCACGCCGAGCGCGAGCGAGCCGTTCAGGCGCAGGCCCGCGGCGTCGCGCGCCACGACGTCGGCGTGCGGTTCCTCGCCCACCACGCGCGCGGCCGGCACGGCGTGATCTCGGAACCTCAACGTCACGGTGCCGCTCGCGTTCGCGCCGACGAGGTGGAGTCGCTCCGCGTGAAGCGTAGGGACCTCCGACGCATCCACGAGCACCGAGACGACGCCGTCGCCGTCGCGAGCCGTTACCAGGACGACGTCGATCCGTCCCCAGCCGCTGACCCAGGGAGCCTCTCCGTCGAGGATCACGTCGCCTCGGGTCGTGCGCGATGCGTGAAGGAGCGGCGGACCGGGGCGGTTCCCGGCGAGCGCGATGCCCGCGCGGCGGTCGCCGCGACACAGGGCGGCGAGCCACTCGTCGCGAAGGCCCGGCGTGTCGCTCGCCGCGACGGCTCGGACCGGGTTCCGATGCTGGAGCCAGACGAACGCCGTGGTCAGGCACCCTGAGGCGAGGGACTCGACGACCATCGACGTCGTCGGCGGATCGAGGTCCGTCCCTCCGGCCTCCGCGGGTCCCGCGATGCCGTAGAACCCCTCCCGTGCCAGGAGATCGAGGTGAGCCATCGGGAGGAGGTCGGACGCGTCCGTGTCCAGCGACGCGGGGAACAGCACGTCATCCGCGATCGCCAGTGCCCGCTCCACGATCGGTTCCACCGCGGGACGGTAGCCACTCGCATACACGTACGGCAAGCCACCCGTTTGGCTCGAGGTTTGCGCTCCTCCGTGTTGCGGGTAGAACCAATGGGTTATCTTGCGATAGGAGAAGGAGAGTGCCAGATGAACAGAGGGACAGGCACAGGCTTCTTGGGGCTCGGGATCGTACTGCTGATCGTGGGTGCGCTCATGCGCTACGCAGTCACGGCGACGACCGATGGGTTCAACATCAACACGGCGGGAGTCATCCTGCTGTGGGCCGGGATCGTGGCGTTCATCATGGGTCTCACCTTCATCCTGATGGGCAGCCAGCGCCGTAGCACGACGCAGTCAAGCGTCCAGCAGACGGCGACGGGTGAGGTTCGCACCGAGGAGCGGATCGACTCGGGCGGAACCCCCATCGCCTGACGTTCTGTACCGCTTCGCTCGACGCCAGCCGGTTTTCGCAACGGCCGGCGTTCGGCGTTCCTACGGGCGGCCGTTGAAGACCGCGTCGGCTGCGAGGTCGCGGAACATCGCGTGCGCCTCCGAGCCGAGCCGGACCACGCTCAGCCCGCCGATCATCGCCCCGGTCCCCGGTACGACCCGGTTCTCGACGCGCCCCGGATCGAGCGATGGCATCGAAAGGATCAGGTCGGCCATGTCGGTGAGCCCGAGATCGGTGTGCAGGACCTTCGCGCCGGCCGCCAGCCAGGTCAGCAGCGCGGCCGGGCTCTTCGCGACATCCAGCTTGAGCTGGCGCAGGGCGGCGATCAACAGCCGCCCCTGGTTCATGGATCGCCCGAAGTCGCCGCCGGGCACGTCGTGGCGATCCCTGGAGAACGCGAGGGCGTCGCGGCCCAGCATGTGTTTCGTCCCAGGCCGGAAGTTGGCGTGGGAGTACGGGTCGCTCATGCGGTACGGCACGTTGACGTCGATCCCCCCGACCGCGTTCACCAGATCCTGGAACCCCGCGAACCCGGTGAGGACGTAACCGTCGATCGAGATTCCGGTCAGTCGCTCGACGGTCCGCACCATGAGGCCGGGCCCGTGGAGCAAGGCTTCGTTGATCTTGCGCGATCCGACGCCGGGGATAGGCACGAACGAGTCCCTCGGGATCCCGAGGATCGAGACCGCGCCCTTCGCGGGGTTCACACCCACGATGTGCAGCGAGTCCCCGCGCGTGGCTTCGGGGGATTCCCCCGGCCGGGCATCGCTCCCGATCACCAGGATGAAGGACGTGCCCGTCGATGCGAGGCCGGGAGAGCCGGCGGCCCTGCGGACCTTCGCGTCGAGGTCGCGGATCGACGGCACGCGGCTCCGAACCTCATACGACGCGATCTGCCAACGGTCGTCAACGCGACGCAGCGTGTACGAGCCCGAATGCAGGATCGGGAGCTTCGCGCCCTCGACGAGCGCCGTCCCACGGAACTTCACGGACGCGACCGCCACGAGCGGACGTCGACCGACCAGGAACCGCACGCCGATCGTCGATGCCCCCGGCCGGACCTCGTCCACCCGGCGGGCGAGCGTGCCGAGCGTCAGTTCGGAGAGGTCACGATGGACGCGCGATCGCGTCCGCACCGTGAAGAGGTTCTCCAACGTGGGGAACCGGCCTCCCCGCCACGCATCGGGATCAACGAATCCGGTTGAGTACAGCTCGGTCATGGCCCGGCGGACCGCTTGGGCAGCCGGCTGGAGCCGAGTGGGCCGAACACGGCGTCCGGAGACGCGTTTGCCCTCCACCCGCCGGAGGTCCAGCGTGAGCTGGGCGATCTGGGGGGTGGAGGAGCCGGTCGGTTCGGGGGCGCTGTGCCCCGGCTCTGCACGCGAACCGGGCTCGGCGCTCCAAGACACCAGCCACGATCCACCGCCGACGAGAGAGATCGCGAAGAGGATCCCTGCGATCGCTCCAGGGGTGGATGGTCTTTTGGGCATGAGCCGGGCAGCCTACCCGCGTCGCGGGCGTGTGATCCAGTGCTTGCGCGTGAGCAGAAGCGTCAGGCGTTCTCCGCTGCGCTCTTCGCGATGTTGTCGGCGGCCTCCTGCAGGGAGATGCCGGCGGCGTCTGCCGCGGCCTGCACCTTCTCTCGGGTGAGGTGTCGCTCGTCGCCCATCTGGTCATCCGGCTTTCCACATCCACACGACATGCACATGGCGGAACTCCCTTCGATCGGTCGCGACTGACCTACCCGGGACAATCATGGTCGAAACGTCCGAGACCGGGTTCCGATGTTGGAGTCCAAGGGAGCGAGCTTGGGCTCCGGTTACCGGCGGGGCTCCTATCTAACCCTCTCCGGTCGATCTCGGCGACCACCTAAGATTGGGAGGCCTAGCGAAAGGGAGGGCCTCGATGCTTGGATGGCTGGACGACATCACCAAGCTCACCGTGGACAACACGAACTTCCGGACCGTCGTGTATACGGGCGAGCACACGCAACTGACGCTGATGCGGCTGGCGCCGGGTGAGGAGATCGGGTTGGAACGGCACGCGCACCTCGACCAGTTCCTCAGGCTGGAGCAGGGCCGGGCGCGGGTCGAGTTCGGCCGCTCCGAAGACGCCGTCGACGATACCCACGAGGTCGAGGACGACTGGGCCTTCATCGTGCCGGCCGGCGTCTGGCACAACGTGGTCAACATCGGAACTGACGACGTCAAGCTCTACTCGCTCTATTCGCCTCCCCAGCATCCCGACGGCACCGTCCATCGGACCAAGGCCGACGCCGACGCCGACGAGCACGACCACGACTGAGCTCGAACCTGGCGCCGTGACGCCGCCCCGAACCCCGCCGGACCTTAGGCGCCGCCCTCTTCGAGCGCGACGTCGATCGGCGAGAAGCCCTCGCCGGTCGTGTCGACGCCCATGTCGTTGAGTTCGGTGAGCGCCAACGAAACGATGTCGTTCGTGAACGCACCTTCGCTCGGCGGCGCGGTCAGGACCGTGGCGCCCTCCAGGTTCGGCGTCTCCATCGCGATCTGCACCGTGCGGTCCCACGCGGCCTCGTCGATGTAGCCGACGCCATCCGCCGCCGGCCAGATCAGCTTGTTGATCTCGTTCATCTGCCAGAGCTGGTGGCTGTTGCCGAGCTTCGAACCCTTCGCCACCACGATGTCGCGGCACTCCTCGACGTTGTCGCGGCAGTACGCCCAGCCCTGCAGCGACGCCGCCACGAAGCGACCAGCGATGTCGACGTAGGACTCGTCGCTCTCCAGGCGAGCGCCGTCGGCCCAGATCGCGTCCTGGAGCATGCCGACGCCCTCGTCCTCATACGACACGACGTTCAGGTCATCCGGCGTGTAGAGCTCGCCGGTATCCGGGTTCACGGCCTCGAGCACCTGGGCGTACTCGTTGTAGGTCATGGCCTCGGCCGCGTCGATGTCACCCGCGAGCAGGCCGAGCATGTCGAACTGCTGCCCCACCAGCGAGACGTCGCTCGCGGGGTCCAGCCCCTCCTTGGCGAGCGCCGCGAAGATCTCGTACTCGTTGCCGAACCCCCAGTTCCCGATCGTCTTTCCCGCGAAGTCGGCAGGCGACGTGATGCCGGCGTCCTTGAACGACACCTGGAGCGTGCCCGAACGCTGGAACACCTGGGCGATGTTCACGATGTTCGCGCCGGCCTCACGGCTCGCGAGCGCCTTCGGTACCCACGCGATCCCGAAGTCCACCGCGCCGTCCGCCAGCTGCGTCTGGGGCACGATGTCGACGCCGCCCTCGATGATCTCGACGTCCAGGCATGAGTCGCTGTAGAAGCCCTTCTCCTGCGCGGCGAAGTAGCCGGCGAACTGCGCCTGGATGAACCACTGCAGCTGGAGCTTGACCGGATCGGGCGTGGTGCATTCTCCGCCACCACCGCCGCCCCCCCCTGTCCCACCGCCGCCGTCGTCGTTGCTGCACGCCGCTCCCACGAGCGACAGCGCCAATACGCCGGCGATCACGAACCGGAACCGGTTCCCCTTCATATGCTGCTCCTCCCCCCCGGGGCGCTCGCCGCCCCCTCGACCGATGTGTCCGGATGCGCCCCGTCGGCGCATCATGCCCCATCGCGCCGGCGGGCAGCGACCCCACCCGGCGTCGTCACCCGCTCCAGCCCGACCGCGATGAAGTAGAACGTGAGGCCCA
The DNA here is from genome assembly GCA_964509215.1 of uncultured Actinomycetes bacterium. Classification (GTDB taxonomy): domain Bacteria; phylum Actinomycetota; class UBA4738; order UBA4738; family HRBIN12; genus JBBQVZ01. The sequence goes on from CAZDXK010000100.1 coordinate 4,840, forward strand.
TGAGGCAGGCCCCCAAGACGTAGGCCCACGCCGTGGCGTTCTTCGAGATCGCGATGCTCGCCACGATCCGGCTCCCAAGGCCGTTCTGGCTCCCCCCGAAGTACTCCGAGACGAACGCCGTGATCACGGCGGACGGCGCGGCGATCTTGAGCGCCGTGAACAGGTACGGCATGGCGTTCGGCACCCGGACCTTGCGCAGGATCGCGACCTCGCTGGCCGCGTACGAGCGCATCAGCTCGAGCTGCGTCCCATCCACCTCCCGGAGCCCTCTCGCCACATTCACCAATACGATGAAATAGACGACGAGGGTGACCATCAGCCGCCTCGGGACCTCGCTGGTGATCGAGAACATGTTGTTGAACACCGCCACCAGCACGAAGATCGGAACGGCGTTCAGGGCGATCGCGAGCGGTGTCATCAGGTCGTTCAGCAGTCGGAACCTCGCCAGCAGGAACGACATCGCGATCCCGAGGGCCGTCCCGACCAGCAGCCCGATCAGCGCGTTCAGCCCCGAGACCTTGGTCGCGTTCCAGATCAGCTGCGGGTTCTCTTCGAACTGCTCCCAGATCGCCGACGGCGGCGGCAGGAAGTACGGCTGGAAGTCGAACACTTTCACGGCGAGCTCCCAGAGCGCAAGGAAACCCAGGCCGAACGCGAGCGGCGGCCAGAACGCCTGGAACACCGAGCGGCCCGACCTGAGCCGCCGGGTCGGGCCGGACGCGAGCGTTGAGCTCACGGTTCCCGCATCGCCTCGTCAAGGTCGGTCACCTGCATGCCGCGAAGGGCCTCGCGAACCTCGGTGATCTTGCGGAAGAACGCCGGGTCTTCGCGCGTATCGACGTCGCGCCTCGTTCCCAGGTCCACGTCGACGACGGTCTTGATCCTCCCGGGCCGCGGCGACATCACGACCACGCGGGTCGACAGGTATACGGCCTCGGGGATCGAATGCGTCACGAACACGACCGTTGTCTCCGTCTCGCCGCAGATCCGCAACAGCTCGGACTGCATGTGCTCGCGGGTCATCTCGTCCAGCGCGCCGAACGGCTCGTCCATGAGGAGGA
>CAZDXK010000101.1:0-5878 GCA_964509215.1 uncultured Actinomycetes bacterium
GGGACAACTGGATGCAGAAGATGCTCTCGGTGATGAACCCCGGCAATCCCTCGAAAGCCAAGCTCAGTCGATATCATTTCGCCGGCGCCGGACCCGGCATGATGAAGAAGCTCGCGAAGGACTACAAGACGCCGCTGCCGTCCGAGCTGTTGGAGATGGCGCAGGACATGGGTGTGCGGTTGATCCCGTGCCAGATGACCATGGACCTGCTTGGTCTCAAGCAGGAGGACCTGATCGACGGGCTGGAGGAGCCGATCGGCGCCGCGACCGCGCTGCTCGAGATGAAGACGGCTTCTATCCAGCTGTTCATCTAGGCGGATACGCTCACCGGCGTGGCCGAGCGCGCCGACCCTCCCTCAGAGTCGCACGACGTCCCGTTCCGCGAGGCGGCGCGCTTCTGGGTGAAGCTCGGCTTCATCAACTTCGGCGGGCCGACGGGCCAGATCGCGATCATGCACGACGAGATCGTCGAGCGCCGTCGATGGATCACGAACGGCCGATTCCTCCACGCCCTCAACTACTGCATGCTGCTGCCCGGCCCCGAGGCCCAGCAGCTGGCGATCTACGTCGGGTGGCTCCTGCACAAGGTGAAGGGCGGCGTGGTGGCGGGTGTCGCCTTCGTGCTGCCGAGCTTCTTCGTGATACTCGCGCTGTCGTGGCTCTACGCGGCCCACGGGGACGTGACATGGGTGAGCGCCACGCTGTCGGGCCTCGCCGCCGCCGTGATCGGGATCGTGGCGTCCGCGACCATCCGGATCGGCAAGAAGGCGCTCGCGAACGGCCTGATGGCGGGCGTCGCCGCGGTCGCGTTCGTCTCGATCTTCCTCCTGCACGTGCCGTTCCCTCTGATCGTGCTCGGTGCCGCCGCGATCGGAGTGGCCGGAGGCAGGCTCGCGCCTCAGCTCTTCGACGTGGGGATCGGGCGCGAGCTCGAGGAGAACGAGCGGGTGGCCGTCCGCGACGACCTTCCTGGCGCCGCCCACACACGACCGCGGCTCCGGCGGACCGTCGGAGTGCTGATCGTGGGTTCGGCCGTGTGGTTGATCCCGATCGCTGCGGTGGCCATCTGGCGCGGACCGGGCGACTCGCTCACGGACATGGGTTGGTTCTTCAGCAAGGCGGCGCTGGTCACGTTCGGGGGTGCCTACGCCGTGCTGTCGTACGTGAACGTCGCCGCTGTCGCCCAGTACGGCTGGTTGCTGCCGGGGCAGATGGTGGTGGGCCTCGGCCTCGCGGAGACCACGCCGGGGCCGCTCATCATGGTCCTCGAGTTCGTGGGCTTCGTCGGCGCGTACCAGAACCCCGGCGATCTTTCGCCGCTCGCGGCCGGTGTGCTCGGCGCGGTGGTCGCCACCTGGGCGACGTTCGCTCCCTGCTTCCTCTGGATACTCTTGGGAGCTCCATACATCGAACGGCTCCGCGGCAACCGACGGATGGCGGCCGCCCTCGAGACCGTCACCGCCGCGGTGGTCGGCGTGATCGCGAACCTCGCCGTGACGTTCGCCGCGCCCACGCTGTTCGACCGCGTGCGGGAGGTTCACACGTTCGGCGGCTCGATCCCGGTGCCGGTCTGGTCGTCGCTCGACCTGTTCGCTCTGGTCGTCGCGTCGGTGTCGTTCGTGGGGCTCTGGCGCTTCCGATGGAAGATCATGCCGGTGATCGCCGCGAGCGCTCTCGCCGGGCTGATCGTCAACGGCGCCCTGCGTTGAGGTCGGGCGATCTCCCTGCGCGACCTCAGGCGGCGCGGCGGGCGCGGATGTTCAGCCGGACGTAGTCGATCCGCGGCTCCGGCATGCGGGCGGCGACCTCGTGCACGAAGCGCTCGCGCTCGTCCTCGCCCATGCCGTCGACGATCCCACCCAGGCACACGGTCTTGAGGAACGGTTCGAGGTCTCGTTCGGGCAGCGTCGTGGGCTCTTCGTGGAGCCAGGTCTCGATGTCGTCGAAGCCGGCGGTCTCCAGCCGGGCTCGTGTCTCCTCCGCCGTCGCGAACGTCTTCCCACCGACGAACGTGTGACCAAGTTGGGAGATGACCCGTTCGAGCGACGAGATGTTCCCGGCTCCGCCGCATTGGGCGACGAGTTGTCCCCGCGGACGCAGGACCGAGGCGAGGTTGCGGAACAGCGACGCGTGGTCGGCGATCCAATGGAACGTCGCCGTCGACAAGATGGCGTCCACCTGCCCGTCGAGCGGGAGGGGTTCGGTCAGATCGGCCACGACGAGCTCGACCCTCGGCTCGCCGACGAACCTGACACCCGCCTTCTCGATCATCGCGGCCGATCCGTCAAGGCCGATCACGCGCCCCTCGGGGAGCCGCTCGAGGAGCATCGCTGTGACGCGGCCCGTGCCGCAGCCGGCATCGAGCACTCGCTCGTTCCCATGGAGCTCGAGGCGATCGACCACGACCCGACCCCACCGAGCCTGCGGCGCTGACAGACGCTCGTAGGCGGCCGCATCCCACTCGCGGGTCATGCCCGCGAGGCTATCGAACCATCAGCGGTCCTCGTCCTCGGGCCTGGTCTCCTCGAGGTCGGGCAGGACGATGTCGAGGTGTCCCGCATCGGGAAGAACGATCCCAAGCTCCTCGGCCTCGAGAACGACGAGCGGCTCACGGCCCGACGCATGCTCCGCACGGAGCGATCGGTACCACCCCGGCTCGTACGAGAACGCCCGGCATCCGGGGCAGTCCGGAACCGTGCCCGGCTCGTGAGCCGCGTGGTCCATCCGGACAGCCTACGACCACGAGGGGCCGCCGGCCACGACTCGACGGTCGGCAGCGGCCGCCAGATGGTACGTGACACTAGTTAGTGTGGCGTACTATCATATCCTCATGCCGATCGCTCCCCCCACGACCGACGTGGCCGCCCTCGCCTCACGTCTCCGCCTGGGCGTGACGCGCCTGGCACGCAAGCTTCGTCGGGAAGGCGACACGGGCATTACCCCCACGCTGTTGGCTGCGCTCAGCACGATCGAGCGGCACGGCCCCGTGACCGCCGGCACCCTGGCATCGCACGAACAGGTCGAGAAGCCCACGGTCACCCGTTTGCTCTCGGTCCTCGAGGAACGAGACCTGATCGAGCGAACGCCCGATCCGCTGGACGGAAGGGTGACCTGGGTGCAGATCTCGACATCCGGTCGGAAGTTGCTGCAGAGCACGCGTCGTCGCAAGGATGGGTACCTGGCGAAGCGGATCAAAGGTCTGTCCGCGGATGAGCAGGCCACGTTGGAGCGGGCGGCGGAGATCCTCGACCGGCTGGCGGAGGAGGACCGATGACCCGCGTCGGCCTCGCCGTCCACCGGACGTTCCACTCGCTGCACACGCGGAACTTCCGCCTGTACTTCATCGGGCAGATCGTCTCCGTGACCGGCACGTGGCTGAACGCGACCGCGTCCGCCTGGCTCGTCCTCCGACTGTCGAACAGCGGGTTCGCGCTCGGCCTGAACACGGCGCTCACGTTCCTGCCGATCCTGCTGGTCGGGGCGTTCGGCGGCATGCTCGCCGACCGCTACGACAAGCGGAGGATCCTGATCTCGACCCAGGCTGCGTACGCGATCCTCGCCCTCACGCTGTTCGTCCTGGTCGCCACCGACGTGGCGCAGCTCTGGATGGTGTATGGACTGTCACTGGCCGCGGGACTGGTGACCGCCCTCGACAACCCGACGCGTCAGAGCTTCTACATGGAGCTGGTCCGCGAGGACGACCTGACGAACGCGGTCAGCCTGAACAGCGCGGTGTTCATGGGCGCTCGGATCGTCGGAGCATCCGCCGCGGGGCTGGTGATCGCGACGATCGGTCTGGCCAACTGCTTCCTGATCGACGGCCTGTCGTATATCGCGGTGATCGGCGCGCTGCTCGCCATGCGTACGAGGGATCTCCACGGCCGGGAGGAGCGGAGGCTCAACGAACGTGGCAGCGTCCGCGAAGGCTTCCGCTACGTGTGGAACACCCCCGAGCTCCGCCGGCCGCTCGTGCTCATGACGATCGTCTTCACGTTCGCCTTCAACTGGGCGGTGCTGCTGCCGCTGCTTGCGAAGCGCACGTTCGGCGGCGACGCCGCCACGTTCGGTCTCATGTCGGCGCTCACCGGGGTGGGCGCGTTCGTGGCCGCGCTCATCATGGCGAACAGGGCCAGGTCTGCGTCGGCCGCTCCGGACTTCCGCCGCCTGTCGATCTGGTCGGTGGCGTCGGGAGCGGCGCTGCTGTTGACCGCCGTCGCGCCAACGCTCGACCTGGTGTTCGCGTCGATGATCCCGCTCGGTCTCACGGTCATGATCTTCATCATCAGCGCTAACTCGATGCTGCAGTTGCGTTCCTTGCCCGAGTTCCGTGGACGCGTGATGGCGCTGTACGGCATGGTGTTCCTGGGGAGCACACCGATCGGCTCCATCATCACCGGCTCGCTTGCAGAGCACATGGGCGCGCGCGCCGGCTTCGTCCTGGGTGGCGGTTGCGCGCTCATCGCGGGGGCGGGCGGGCTCTGGTGGCGATCGCGCAGGACGACCCCGGCGCGAGTCCCGGCGGACACCTACACCGAACAGCGGCTCACCGCCTGAACCGCCTGGGTCAGGCCGTCCCGCCCTCGGCTTCCCGATCGATGTGCCACGTGCCGTCCGGCTCGACCCGGCTGACGTCCAGGACCGAGCCATCCTGCAGGGCGAGACGGAGCCGGCGCATCTTCACCCCGTCGCGCTCCTCGTTCCACGAACGCACGACCTCGACCGGCTCCTCGACCCCGCCCCACACCACGGTGCGGGGCCACTCCTCGGCCTTCGCGCCTTCGGAGAAGCGGATGACGATCTCCGGTATCCGCCCGATCCATCGAGGGAGCACCGGCGCCCACAGCAGGAACACGATGCCCACCGTGGCGACCGAACCGCTCACCCCCAGGTGCGGCAGCATGGGGATGGCGAGGCCCGCCGCGGCGATCCGCGCCAGGTTGTATGCCACGTCGTACGCGGCGAAGACTCGCCCCCGGTAGCCGTCGGGAAGCGCCTCCTGCACCATCGTGTCGACCGGGATCTTCTTCCACGCGAACGTCAGCCCGACCGCGAAGCTCGCGAGGAGCACGGTCGAACCCGTGATCGCGAACGAGACGGCGAACACTGCGAGGCCGCCGGCCAGGAACGCGCCCGCCACGATCTGCTCCTTCGCGAACCGATCCTCCAAGGCGCCCACGGTCAGGATCCCCAGGAAGACACCGACCCCTCCGGCGCCGATCAGGTTCGAGAACGAGCCGATGCCCTCACCGAACCGCTCGCGGAACACCACGAGCGAGAGCGTCAGCACCACGCCCTGCCCCATCTGGTCGAGGACGATCGACGCGATCGGCCCCGTCGCTCGCGGCGTGCGCCAGAGACGACTGATCCCGTCGGCGAACTCCGCGCCCACCCGCCGCAGCTCGTGACGCAGCAACGAGGGATCTTCGGGCAGCGTATGCGGCGCCAGGTCGTTCCGGATCCGCGAGGCCAGCCAAGATGCGATCAGCCACAAGGCGCCGGCGCCGATGACGGTCGCGACGTTGCCGAACGCATCCGACACCTGACCACCCAGGTAGATGCCCGCGAGCAACGCGACGGTGCCGCCCACCGTCGCGAGGGAGTTCGCCATCAACAGGTCCTCCGTCGGGACCAGGCGCGGCACCACGGCCTGCGCCGTCGCCAGGAAGAAGCGGTTCGCGGAGATCACGAGCAACGCGCCGGCGAAGAACAGGGCCGGCGCGCGCACCGGATCGAAGAGCACCAACCAGACGAAAGCCGTCTTCACCCACGGCGCGATCGTGAGGATCCGGCGCCTCCGCCACCGGTCGATGAAGACGCCGGTGAACGGCCCGATCACCGAGTACGGGAGCGCCACGACCAACGTGGCCTTGAACAGCCC
>CAZDXK010000102.1:0-5826 GCA_964509215.1 uncultured Actinomycetes bacterium
GCCCTGGAGTCGCTCGGACTGTCGGAGCTCTTCGTGGGGCTGATCCTCATCCCGGTGATCGGCAACGCGGCAGAGCACTCTTCCGCGGTGATGTTCGCGCTCCGGAACAAGGTCGACGTGACGCTCGAGATAGCGATCGGATCCTCGACGCAGATCGCCCTGTTCGTGGCGCCGGTTCTCGTCTTCATCAGCCTGGCGGTCGGTCATCCGATGGACTTCGTGTTCGGCACGTTCGAGGTGGCTGCGGTCGGGTTGTCGGCGCTGCTCATGACGCTGATCTCGCTCGACGGCGAGAGCAACTGGCTGGAGGGCGCACAGCTGGTCGGCGCCTACGTCATCATGTCCATATCGTTCTTCTTCGTGGAGCATCTTTGAAGCGGTTCGTCATCTCTATCGTCTCGATCGTCGCGGTGTGGGCACTGTGGGCGGATGTGTCCGCGAGCGCTCAAGCCGGCGAGGCGATCCGCTCCTACGACGTGAGGATCTTGATCCGGGCCGACGACTCGATCCGGATCGCCGAGACCGTCGACTACGACTTCGGCTCCGCCCAGCGTCACGGGATCCTCCGCGATATCCCGACGCGCCAGACGTACGACGACCGGTACGACCGCGTCTACCCGCTGCACGTCGAGTCGGTCACCGCCACCGGCGGGGCGTCCGCGGACTTCGAAGTCTCGGAGGAACCGGGAGGGATCACGCGGATCAGGATCGGCGACCCCGACGTGACGATCTCCGGGCTCCACTCGTACACGATCGTGTACACGGTGGAGGCGGCGATGAACGGCTTCCGCGACCACGACGAGCTGTACTGGAACGCGATCGGGGACGAGTGGGATGTCCCGATCGACCGCGCGACCGCGACCGTCGTCGCGCCGGCAGGGATCCTCGACGTCGTCTGCTACGCAGGCCCGCTCGGCTCGTACACAACATGCGACAAGCGAAGGATCGCGGGCGAGACGGCCCGGTTCACGCAGGCAGGGCTCTTCCCGTTCGAGGCGTTGACCGTGGTGGTGTCGCTCCCGAAAGGTACGGTCGCGGAGCCGCAGCCGCGCCTGGTCGAGCCGTGGAGCATCGGCCGCGCGTTCGCGCGGACGCCCGTCACGATCGGTCTGTCCGGCGGTCTCCTCGCGCTCGTGATCGCCGGCTCTGGCCGGCTCCTCTGGAGCCGCGGGCGCGATCGTCGCTTCATCGGATCGCCGGTCGACCAGACGCTGGGGAACCCGACCGGCGACGCGCAGGCGGTGCCGCTGTTCGAACGCGGCGTCGCTCCGGTGGAGTTCGCCCCGCCGGGGGACCTGCGACCGGGGCAGGTCGGCACGATCGTCGACGAGCAGGCCAACACGCTCGACGTCACCGCGACGATCGTCGACCTTGCGGTTCGCGGTTACCTGACGATCGAGGAGATCCCCAAGGAGGGCTGGTTCGGGAAGCCGGACTGGACACTCCATAGGACGGACAAAGACGAGAACGACCTGCTCGCGTACGAGCGAACGCTGTTGACGGGGCTGTTCAAGGATGGGAACGACCCGGCGCTCTCGAGCCTCAAGCGCGCGTTCGCCGAGCGGCTGTCCAAGGTCGAGGACCAGCTCTACGCCGACGCGGTCAAGCGCGGGTGGTTCGTGAAGCGTCCCGACAAGGTTCGCTCGTCGTGGCACGCGCGCGGAGCCCTGCTGTTCATCGCCGGCCTGGTGATCACGTTCGTGCTGGCGAAGTGGACAACGTTCGGGCTCGCGGGCATCCCGGTTGCCGTGGCCGGTCTGATCCTCACCGTCGGAGCTCGATGGATGCCGAGCCGGACGGCGAAGGGGACCGCGATCGCCCGGCGCGTCGGGGGGTTTCGTACCGTCATCGAGACGGCGGAGACGCACATGTCGCGCTGGGCGGAGGAGCAGAACGTCTTCACCCGGTATCTGCCGTACGCGATCGTGTTCGGGTGCACGGAGAGGTGGGCGGAGGCCTTCGAGGGGCTGCAACAGTTACCCCCCGACACGACGTGGTACCGCTCGAGCCGCCCCTTCATCTACGCCGACTTCGGTCGCACCCTTGACGATTTCTCGGTGACGACCGGAGGCACGATCGCATCGACCCCGAGCGCGTCTGGGTCGAGCGGGTTCTCCGGCGGCGGGTTCTCCGGCGGAGGAGGCGGAGGAGGCGGCGGCGGGTCGTGGTGACCCGTAGCATGGGTCGCCGTGCGCATCGCCTTCTCTGAGGACCCACAGGATTTCCACGCCCGGGAGTGGTCGGCGCTGGTCGGCGCGGATCCCGCCGGCACGTTCTTCCACACGCCGGACTACCTGAAGCTCTATTGGGAGGAATTCGGGGAAAAGCCCGAACATCTCCTGTTCGCGTTCGCGGAAAGCGACGACGGTGCGCAGGTCGGCGCCGTGGCGTTCGAGCGGATCGGGACGACCCTCCGGTTCTTGGGAGGGACCGAGGTAACGGACTACATGGGCCCCGTCGCGCTGCCGCAGGTGCAGGAAGACATGGCCAAGGAGGTCTGGGCGGGACTCCTGCAACGGGACGACTGGACCGAAGCGGACCTCCGAGGGCTCCCGGAGGATCGGGCGTGGCTCGGTTTGCTGCGCGACGCCGCAGGTGCGCAAGGGATGACCGTGGAGGAGACCGAGGACCAGAACGGCGTCGCCCCGTTCCTGCCGCTCCCCGGGACGTGGGATGCCTACCTCGAAGGGCTTCCCTCGAAGCTCCGTCACGAGATCAAACGGAAGGCGCGCAAGCTCGAGGCGGAGACCGGGCCGATCGCGATCGTGACCTCGACCGCGGAGACGCTGATCTCGTTCCTCGACCGATTCGTCGAGCTCCACCGGATGAGCGAGGGGCCCAAGGGCGTGTTCATGCAGCCGGGGATGGAGATCTTCTTCCGTCGGCTCGGCGAGACGTTCGGACCCCGCGGGATCTTCCGGCTCACGTTCATCGAAGTGGGCGGCGTGAAAGCCGCCGGGACGATCGGCTTCTGCTTCGGCGGCACGTTCTTCCTCTACAACTCCGCGTTCGACCGGGAGCTGCAGCAGCTCGCTCCCGGAATGGTGCTCGTGGCCGAGGACATCCAGCTGGCGATCGAGGACGGCTGCGACGGGTTCGACCTGCTCAAGGGCGACTACTCGTACAAGTACCGGTTCGGAGCCCGGCCGCGCGCGATCCGGCGGTTGATCGTCGGTCGCTAGGCCGCCTCGATATCGGCGGTCGCGAGCACGGTTCCGTCTCCCGCCGTGATGGTCACGTGATCGAACGGCGTGAGGTCGCTCGACGTGACGAGCCAGGTCGCGGCGTCACCGTCAGGCTGGAACTCGAGCCTCCCGGCGTCGATGGTCGTGCGCCCGTCTCCAGTCAGGCGGGTGCTGGAAAGCGTGACCGAGGCCGTGCCGGACACGCCGGGTGCGCGAACCAGCACGATCCCCCATGACTGTCCCTGATGCGAGACGTACAGGACGACGCTTCCCTCGATCGGGTGCGCGACGTGCGAGTCGATCGTGCCGATCCGGAACTCCTTGCCGCCGAGCGTGGTGAGCACCCGGCGGTAGCTCTCGGCGTCGGCGGACGTGACGTTCGCGCGGCGCGTCTGGGAGAAACCCCAGCCGAGCGCCGCTGCGACGGCCGCGATGGCCGCCGCACGTCGCATCCATCGCGTGCGCCGCGCATCCCGCCGTTCGGTATCGGTATCCCGCCATTCCTGCTCAAGGATCGTGGTGAGCCGGTCCTGTAGCTCCGGTGGAGGTGTGCGATCGTGTGCCGCCCGGGCGAACCAGTCGACGCCTTCGGACAGCGCCGTCATCTCGGTCCGGCACCCGGCGCATCCGCGCAGGTGACGGCGGACTTCAAGGTCCTCGGGTCTGTCGAGCGTGCCGAGCAGATGCTCGGGCAGCAGCTCGCGCACCTCGTCACATGTCACGCTGCTCCTCCGCCATCGTCTCCCGCAGGCGCAAGAGCGCCGTCCGGATCCTCGTCTTCGCCGTCCCGATCGGTATGCCTTCCATCTCGGCCACCTCGGCGCTGGTCTTGCCGCCGAAGTACGCCAGCTCCAGAGCCGCCCGCTGCTCACCGGACAGCCGATCCATCGCGCTGCGCGCCCGCGCGGCCATGTCAGCGGTCGCCGCGAGCTCATCGGGTTGAGGACGCTGGTCCGCCTCGGTTGGACGCCCGAGCGACTCCAGCGAACGCGCCTCCAGCACTCGCCGCCGGAGCGCGTCGATCGCCAGCGAGCGCGCCACGAGCAGCACCCACGTCTCGAGCTTGCCGCGCGACGGGTCGTAGCGGTCCGCGCTCCGCCAGAGCTTCACGAACGTGTCTTGCACCAGGTCCTGCGCGGCGGTGTCGCTGCCGAGCATCACGATCCCTAGTCCGTAGATCCGTGAGGCGAAGCGCTCGTAGAGCACGTCGGCCGCAGGCGCCTCGCGGCGCGAGAAGCGCTGCATCAGCGCCGCGTCGGACTCGGGCTCCCTCGCTCGCATGCGCAGCACGGTACTCGCATGGTGTACGAACGGGAACCGGAATGGGCTCGCGCCGAACTGCGTGGATCAGGCGTATGCGCGGATGTGCCGGACGACGGTCTCGGCGATGCCGGCCTCGCCGCCGAGGACCACGTTGCCGGAGTCGAGGACGTCGTCCACGGGAAGGCGATGCGCCGCGACCAACGCGAACTGGGCCCCCCGTCCCTGGATGAACGCGTCGGGCTTCTTGTCGGATGGCGGCGCTTCTCCGGCCCCCAGGCCCCAGTGCCATGAGCCCTCGCCCGCACCCTCGAGGTCGATCTGGACGCTCGCTCCCTGGAGGTCGATGCCCGCCTCTCCGAGCGTCCACGGCAACATCCGCACGCCCATGTCGACCGTCAGGAAGATGGGCCAGTGCTGGATCTGCGGACCGAGGCCCGCGGTCGCGCGGATGTCCTCGCCGTGGACCCACCACTCCACGACGCGTGACTGCACCAGGTACCTGGGCGCGATGGAGCCCAGGAGCCACGGGAACCGTTCGTCGCGCCACGCGTCGTCGGAGAGGGCGGCGGCGTACGCGAGGGTGGCTGCGGCCGCTTGTCCCCACGTCGTGAGCACCTCGCGGTAGGGGAGGCCGCTGCGGTTGTTCACCAGGAACGTGTTGAGTCCGTCCACCGTGAACGCGTCGTCCGACGCAAGGGTGGCCCGGTACGAATCGAGCTCCTCGGCCGGATCGCCCCGCAACACGTGGGCGGCGGCGGTGTCTTGGCCACCCATGTGCGCCACGACGTCGCGGTTCCACCAGCCGGGACAGGCGCTGGGGTGTTCCCAACCGTCGGCCGGCGCGTACTGGATCGTCCGCCCGAGCCGCTGGCGCTCGGCATGGGCGATCCCGATCAGCTCTTCCCTGGACAGACTCACGTCGGCGCCGCTTCCTTCCTCAGGCCTTGGACGGCTCACGTCCGGCGCGGAATCGTAGCATCGGCCTGATGCGCGTCCTGGTGGCTCCCGACAAGTTCCGCGGCACGCTCACGGCTCGACAGGCGGCCGAGGCCGTGGCGACCGGGTGGCGGCGGACCCGCCCCGGCGATCTGCTTGACCTCGCGCCTATGGCCGACGGCGGCGAGGGGACGATGGCGGCGCTCGTCGACGCCCTTCACGGCGACGTGGTTCGCGTCACGGTGACCGGGCCTCGCGGCGACGAGGTGGAGGCCGAGTTCGGGATCGCGGACGGCGTCGACGGCCGCCTCGCCATCGTGGAGATGGCCTCCGCTTCAGGCCTGGCGTTGCTCGCGCCGCCGCGTCGCGATCCTCGGCTGACCACGACCCGCGGCACCGGCGAGCTGCTCCTCGCGGCGCTCGACCGCGCCCCCGCCCGGTT
>CAZDXK010000103.1:0-5821 GCA_964509215.1 uncultured Actinomycetes bacterium
CTACCTGGTTGAGCTGCCGGCGGACAAGCGCCCCAACTTCGACGCGAACGCGAGCGTCGCGGTCAAGGATCCCGCGTACGACCCCGGCAACAGGTTCACCATGGCGTGGCAGTCCGGCTTGACCGGCATCGGCTGGGATCCTGTGCAGGTCAAGGCGTTGCGGCCGGAGAAGCCGGAGATCACGAGCGTGATGGACCTGTTCGATCCGGCGTTCGAGGGCAAGGTCGGGATGTTCGGCGACAACGCCGACCTCCCGGGGCTGGTGATGGTCGGTATGGGGGTCGACCCCGCGACCTCCACGCCTGCCGACTGGCAAGCGGCGGCCGATCTGCTGCAGCAGCAGAAGGACGACGGGATCGTCCGGCAGTACTTCACGCAGAACTACACGAACGCGCTCCAGAACGGCGATGTCGCGTTGACCATGGCATGGTCGGGCGACATCTTCCAGCTGAACCTTGAGGGCGATGCCTCCGGGCTGCAGTTCACCATCCCGGACGAGGGAGTCATCATCTGGACCGACAACATGTGCGTCCCGCTCGGTGCCGAGAACCCGGTCGACGCCATCACGTACATGGACTACGTCTACCAGCCGGACGTCCAGGCCGTGATCGAGGAGTACGTGAACTACATCTGCCCGGTCCCCGCCGCCAAGGACGTCATCGACCCGTCCCTGGCCGACAGCCCGCTGATCTTCCCGACCGAGGAGGACCTGGCGAAGACCCGCACGTACTACGACTTCAAGACGCCGGAGGAGCAGTCGGAGTGGAACGCGCTGTTCCAGCCGATCTACCAGGGTTGAACGGGTCGGCGCGGCAGACGAGGAGGGGGGCGCGCTGAGCACGCCGTCGGTCGATGAGATAGTCAGATCGGGCACGCCGCTCATCGAGCGACGCAAGCCCAATCGGAACAAGAAGCTCGCGCCCTACGAGTTGCTCGCGCCCGGTGCGCTCTATCTGGCGGTCTTCTTCCTGATCCCGATCCTCTACATGTTCTACACCTCGCTGCAGTCCGGCTTCATCGGCGACTTCCGATTCAACTGGCATTTCGCGAACTACCAGAACGCGATCAAGCTGCACGGCGACATCTATCTACGGTCGCTTGTCTACGCAGGCATCGTGACCGTGCTGGCGCTCGTGCTCGCGTACCCCGTGGCCTACTGGATCGCGTTCTACGGGGGCAGGCGCAAGTCCGTGTTCCTCTTCATGCTGCTGTTGCCATTCTTCGTGTCGTTCATCATCCGGACCGTGCAGTGGCAGTTCCTGTTGAAGGACGACGGTCTGATCCTCAGCCCACTCAAGCGGATCGGCCTCCTACCGGACAACTACCACGTGCTCGGGACCTCGATCGCGGTGATCGCCGGGATCACGTACAACTTCCTTCCGTTCACGGCCCTCCCGCTCTACGTGGCGCTCGAACGGATCGACAAGGGGCTGGTGGAGGCGGGCAAGGACCTGTACGCCAGCAGGTTCACGACGTTCCGAAAGGTCGTGTGGCCGCTCGCGCTGCCCGGTGTGTTCGCGGCGTTCCTGCTGACGTTCGTGCCGGCCGTCGGCGACTACGTGAACGCCTCGATCCTGGGTGGACCGGGCAACACGATGATCGGTAACGTGATCCAGACCACGTTCCTGACGAACTTCGACTATCCGATCGCGGCCGCGATGTCGTTCATCCTGATGGCCGCGCTGCTCATCGGGGCCACCATCTACGCGAAGGCGCTCGGCACCGACGACGTCACGGCCGGGGCGGCGTCGGGATGAGTCGCACGCCGAGGAACCCGGCGGCGGTGGCGTCCGCGTGGCAGGAGCTCGGTGAGAACACGACGCCCCCACCGAAGACGAAGTCGAACAAGCGCTGGACGCGGTTCATCCTACCCACGTACACGACGGTGTTCATCCTGTACCTGGTCGTTCCGATCGCGGTGATGATCGTCTTCGCCTTCAACACGCCGGTCGGCAGATACAACATCAAGTGGGAACACGCGTCGCTGGATGCATGGCGGAATCTCTTCTCGTTCCCGGACCTCTCGACGTCGCTCAAGCTGACCCTGGAGGTCGCGTTCCTGTCGACGATCTTCGCGACCATCCTGGGGACGTTCATCGGCCTGGCGCTCGGCCGGTATCGCTTCCGGGGCGCGGGCGCGATGAACTTCGTGATCTTCCTGGCGATCGCCTCGCCGGAGATCGTCCTGGGCTCGTCGATGCTCACGATGTTCGTGAACGCCCGGGTCCCACAGGGGTTCATCACGATCTTGCTGGCTCACACGATGTTCTGCGTGTCGTTCGTGGCGATCACCGTGCGGGCGCGGGTCTCCGGCATGGACAAGGCGCTCGAGGAGGCGGCGGGTGACCTGGGGGCGGATCCGAGGACGACGTTCTTCAAGGTGACGCTGCCGAACATCCTGCCCGGCGTGATCGCCGGAGCGTTGCTCGCGTTCGCGCTCTCCATCGACGACTACGTCATCACGAACTTCGTCGCGGGATCCAAGACGACGTTCCCGCTGTGGGTGTTCGGGGCCACCCGTCAAGGCATCCCGGTGCAGGTGAACGTCATGGGGACGCTCCTGTTCGCGTTTGGCATCCTCATCGTCCTTGCGCAACTGATGGCATCCCGGATGCGCGCCCGCGGCGACGAGAAGCGCCTGGCCCAGGACAAGGCGCGGCTTGCGGCCGCTCAGACTTCGTGAAAGCGTTCACAAGCTCACAAGGAAATAGGCTCTGACCAGCGGAAACGGCATTCCCCGGTCTTTGACGGCCTCGAGCGCCCACGGCTATACTCCGCGTTCCATGAACAAGGCCACATCGCAACGCAGTGATGGTTGGGATGGCATGGGTGTTGGGTGGGCGGTCACCTCGACGATGATCGGAGGGATCGCCGCGTGGGGGCTCATCGGATACCTGATCGACCGTCTCGCGGGCACCCCGAACGTATTCTCCGCGATCGGCATGATCCTCGGGGCGGTGGGCGCCATCTACATCGTCTACCTCAGGTACGGCAAGGAGCATCGTGCAGAGGGTTGAGCCGGAGCGCGAGATGGTTCGCAAAGCGCTTCCGCTCGCAGTTCCCGCACTCGCGGCCGCGATCGGTGTGGGGTGGTGGCTGGGCGGTCGTGACGCCGCCGCGTCCGCCGCGATCGGCGTCGGCGTCGTGTTCATCAACTTCGCGCTCTACGGGCTGTCGGTGGCGTACGCGGCCAGGATCTCGCTCATCGTGCTCTTCGCCGTCGGCATGGCCGGGTACATCGTTCGCCTTGCGGCCGTCGTGGCGATCATCCTCGGGCTGAAGCAACTGTCGTGGTTCTCCGTTGTCGCGTTCGTCGCGGCGTTGGTGCCGACGACCGTTGCCCTGCTCTCGTTCGAGATCAAGCTCGTGGCCGGCAGGATGCAGGCCGACCTCTGGCATTTCCCGGCCGGGCCGACGGGGGTCCGTCCGTGAACGGGGCCGTGCTCGCGGCGTTCGAGCCGCCGACGACGAAGGATTTCGTCTGGGGGTGCTGGGGTCCGTCCCTGAAGGTCGCCGGGGTGGCGTTCTGCATCAACTTCATCATCTTCTTGGTGCTCCTCGGGTTCGTCCTGTTCATCGCCTTCTTCTACTTCGGATTACGCCGCGCGAACGTCGTTCCCGGGAAGCTCCAGAGCATGGCGGAGATGGGTATCCAGTTCGTCCGCGAGAACATCGCGTTCCCCATGCTCGGGCCCGACGCCGACCGCTGGATGCCGCTGCTCGCGACGCTCTTCTTCGCGATCTTCTTCTGGAACATCTTCGAGGTGGTTCCCGGGGTGAACTTCGCGCCGACGAGCAGGCTGGCGTTCCCGCTCGTATTGGCGATGGTGGCGTGGGTGACGTACAACGCCGTGGGCATCAAGAAGCACGGGCCGATCGGTTACCTGAGGCACGTGATGTTGCCGCCGGGGGCGCCGCCGTTCCTCTACATCCTGCTCGTGCCGATCGAGTTCATCACCCAGATCCTCGTCCGGCCGATCACCCTCTCCGTCCGACTCACGGCCAACTTCCTCGCCGGGCACTTCCTGCTCGCGGTCTTCTTCGTCGGGACCATCGCGATGCTCCAGGGGGGGTGGATCGCCATCTTCGCTCCGTTCTCGTTCGCGATCTCGATCCTGCTCGTCGGTTTCGAGATCTTCGTATCCGTGCTGCAGGCGTTCATCTTCGCCATCCTCACCGCGTCCTACATCGGTGGCGCGATGGCCGAGGAACACTAGTCAAGGGAGGCGTTGGATGTTTCGTTTGCTCGCCCAGGTAACAGGTGACCTCGAGTCGATCAAGACCGTGGGCAAGGGGCTCGTGATCGGCCTGGCCGCGATCGGGCCGGGCATCGGTCTGGGGATCTTGATCGGCAAGTCGGTCGAGGCGATGGCTCGTCAACCCGAATACGCGGGGCAGGTCCGGGCCACGATGTTCATCGGGATCGGTCTGATCGAGGCGCTGGCGCTGTTCGGCATCGCCTTCTCGTTCATCATCTGAAGGAGGCTGCCGGATGCTCGCAGCACTCACATCGATCACCCTCGCCGCCGAGGAAGCGGTCAACGACAAGGCGGACCTGTACCCCCACTGGCAGGAGCTGGTCGTGGGAGCGCTCGCGTTCGCGATCCTGTTCTTCTTCATGTGGAAGTGGGTCATCCCACGCGTGAACACGCTCCTCGAAGAGCGACGCGAGAAGATCCAGGGAGAGATGGAGCGCGCCGAGGCGGCGCGTCTGGCGGCCGACGAGGAGTTGGCCCGCTACAAGGCGCAGCTCGCCGGCGCGCTCGACGAGGGCAACCGGATCATCGAGGAGGCCCGTCAGACGGCCGACCAGCTCCGCGCGGACCTGCAGGCCCGCGCGGAGCAGGAGTCGCAGGCGATCGTGGCCCGCGCCCAGGAGGAGATCCGCGCAGAGCGCGACCGGGTGTTCCAGGAGCTCCGGACGCAGGTGGCCCAGATCGCCGTCGAGCTGGCCGGCAAGGTGGTCGGGGAGTCGCTCGACGCCGATGCGCACACCCGCTTGATCGACGAGTACATCAACGAGGTCACCTCGGGGAACGGGAACAACTGACGTGGTGGACGAAGAACTGATCGGCGGATACGCCCAGGCGCTGTTCGCCGTGGCGCGCGCCGAGGGCGTCCTCCCGAAGGTCGAGGACGAGCTGTATGCGTTCGGCAAAGCGCTCGAGCAGCACACCGAGTTGCGCGAGTCGCTGACCGATGCCGCGTTGCCCGCCGAGAACAAGAAAGCCGTTCTTCGAGACCTGCTGGGCGAGCGGGCGAACCCCGTCACGGTCGGCCTGCTCGGGTTCGTGATCGACGCGGGCCGTGCGCGCGAGATTACCAAGATCGTCGAAGAGCTCGCGCGCATGGCTTCCACGGAGCGGGACCACGCGCTTGCCGAGGTCCGAACGGCCGTCGACCTCTCTGCGGAGCAACGTGAGCGCCTCGCCGAGGCGCTGTCGCGCGCGACCGGCCGCACGGTCGACGTCAAGGTCGTGATCGATCCGAGCGTGATCGGCGGCGTGGTGGCACGTGTCGGCGATCTGGTCTTCGACGGCTCGATCGCGAGCCGTCTGGAAGGCGCCAAACAAGCACTGGGGAGCGAGTGATGGCACTGAACATCGATCCGGCAAGCATCGCGGAGGCGCTCCGGCGGAACGTCGAGAGCTGGGAGCCGACCGTCGAACGAGGGGAGGTCGGCCGCGTCACGAAGACGGCCGACGGCGTGGCCTGGGTCGAGGGACTGCCCCGCGCCATGGCGAACGAGCTCTTGGAGTTCCCCGGGGGGATCTTCGGCCTGGCGTTCAACCTGGACGTGGACGAGATCGGCTGCATCATC
>CAZDXK010000104.1:0-5808 GCA_964509215.1 uncultured Actinomycetes bacterium
GCGAGGACGGCTCCGCCACGGTCCTGAAGATCCAGTTCCCCGACCGCGAGAGCGAGCACGAAGCCGCGGCCTTGGAGCTCATGGACGGCGACGGTGCGGTACGACTCCTCGCGTACGACTCCGTGCGGCGCGCGTTGTTGCTCGAGCGCGCGGACCCGGGCTCACCGCTCAAGGAGCTGGAGCCGGACCGTGCGCTCGACGTGTTCGTCGACCTGCTCCCGCGCCTGTGGAAGCAGGCGGGCGCTCCCTTCAGGCCGCTCGCCGACGAAGCCGCATGGTGGGCCGGCTCCTTGTCCGACGACTACGAGCGCGCGGGCCGGCCGTTCGAACCGTCGCTCCTCGAGGCGGCGCTCGAGGCGATCGAGACGCTCAGCGGGTCGCAGGGGGAGCAGGTGCTGGTGAACCAGGATATGCACGCCGACAACGTCATCCGGGCGGAGCGCGAGCCGTGGCTGCTGATCGACCCCAAGCCGCTCGTAGGGGAGCGAGAGTTCGGCATCGCGGCGACCGTCCGCGGCCGAGAGCTGGGACACGGCCGCGAGGCCGTCGTGCATCGCCTCGACCGACTGACCGATGAGCTGCAGCTCGATCGGGAACGCGCCCGAGGGTGGGCGCTGGCGCAGACGATCGCGTGGGCCTTCGACGGCGACGGAGCCGACCCAGCGCACGTCGAGGTGGCGCGCTGGCTGCGGGAGGCTGGTTGACGTCATGACGCGCGCGATCCACTCGGACGACAACGGATCGTGGTGGCGATCCGGCGTCCTGTATCAGATCTACCCCCGGTCGTTCGCCGACTCCGACGGCGACGGTCACGGCGACCTCGAGGGAGTCATCGCACATCTGGACCACCTGTCGTGGCTTGGGGTCGACGGGATCTGGCTGAATCCCATCACCCCTTCGCCGAACGCCGACTGGGGCTACGACGTCGCGGACTACACCTCCGTCGATCCTGACTTCGGCGGCCTGAGTGTGCTCGATCGGCTCGTCGCCCGCGCCGGGGAACGAGGGATCCGCGTGATCCTGGACCTGGTGCCCAATCACACCAGTGACCAGCATCCGTGGTTCCTCGACGCGCGGTCGAGCCGGACCGCTCGCCATCGAGACCGGTACGTGTGGGCTGACGCCCGGCCCGACGGCTCGCCTCCCAACAACTGGGTGTCGGTGTTCGGAGGACCGGCGTGGACCTGGGACGAGGCGACGCACCAGTACTACCTGCACAACTTCTTGCCCGAACAGCCCGACCTGAACTGGTGGAACGAGGAGGTGCGGGCCGCGTTCGACGACATCCTGCGCTTCTGGTTCGACCGGGGGATCTCGGGGTTCCGGATCGACGTCGCTCACGGGATCGTCAAAGACCTCGAGCTGCGCGACAACCCGCCCGCCAGCGCGGACGACGACCCACGCGCTCGCGCGCTCGGGCAGCGCCACGTGTTCAACTTGAACCGGCCCGAGGTCCACGACATCCTCCGGCGTTGGCGCTCGATCGCTGACTCATACGACCACCAGCCCATCCTGCTGGGCGAGACGTGGGTCCCGGATCTGACGACGCTGATGCGCTTCTACGGGGACGGTACCGACGAGCTCCACATGGCGTTGAGCGTCCCGTTCATCTTCGCGGAGCTCGGTTCCGAGATCGGGGTGATCGTCGAGCAGGAGGAAGCCGTGATCCCGAAGGAGGCGTGGCCGACGTGGACCGGTTCGAACCACGACGCGGGTCGGTTCGCCACGCGATGGTGCGACGGCGACGATCGGAAGATCCGGGCGGCGCTCGTGATGCTGTTGACGCTCCGCGGCACGCCGGTCCTGTACTACGGCGACGAGATCGGCATGTCGGAGGTCGCGGTGACGCGCGATCGCATCAGGGATCCGGTCGGCATCCGAGGGTGGCCGGACGATCCCGGCCGCGATCGGGCGCGGACGCCGATGCCATGGACGAGCGAGCCTCACGGCGGGTTCACGCGCTCAGACGTGGAGCCGTGGCTGCCGGCCGGGGATGCGTCGTTGCTCAACGTCGCCGACGAGCGCGACGATCCCGGGTCGGTGCTCCGTCTCACGCGGGACCTGATCTCTCTTCGGCGCGCCCGGACCGACCTCGGGGTCGGCGGGTACCGCACGATCGAGGCTCCGGAAGGGATCTGGGCGTGGAGGCGAGGGAATCAGACCGTCGTCGCGCTGAATCACACGTCGTCTCCCGTCGACATGCCCGTCGGCGGGGGAGAGGTGCTCGCGAGCACCCGGCGCGACCACGAGGGTGAATCGATCGCCGATCGCGTTCGGCTCGAACCCTGGGAAGCCCTCGTCATGTCCCAGCAGCCGGAGGGTTGATTCGCATATCCTTCTCATCGGGTCTGTCCGAAGGGGGAAAGCGGTGGCGGAGATCTCGCTAGACGCTGTGTCGAAAGCGTATGTGGACGGAACGCTCGCCGTGTCCGATCTCACCCTCGACATCGAGGACGGCGAGTTCGTGGTCCTGGTGGGCCCGTCCGGCTGCGGGAAGACGACCGCTCTGCGGATGATCGCGGGTCTCGAGGGCATCAGCAGTGGCACGGTCTCCATCGGTGACCGGGTGGTCAACGCCGTACCGCCGAAGGAGCGCGACATCGCGATGGTGTTCCAGAACTACGCGCTGTATCCGCACATGACCGTGTACGACAACATGGCGTTCGGACTGAAGCTTCGCAAGCTCTCGAAGGAGGAGATCGATCGCAGGGTGAAAGAGGCGGCAGACATCCTCGGCCTCGGTGATCTCCTCCAGCGAAAGCCGAAGGCACTGTCGGGCGGCCAGCGGCAGCGGGTGGCCATGGGGCGGGCGATAGTGCGTGAGCCCCAGGCGTTCCTGATGGATGAGCCGTTGTCGAACCTGGATGCCAAGCTTCGCGTCCAGATGCGCTCCGAGATCGCGCGGATCCAGCACGAGCTGAACGTGACCACCATCTACGTCACCCATGATCAGGTCGAGGCGATGACCATGGGCGACCGGGTTGCGGTGATCCGCAAGGGGAAGTTGCAGCAGATCGACACCCCGCAGAATCTGTACGACCATCCGCTGAACCTGTTCGTCGCCGGATTCATCGGGTCACCCGCGATGAACATGGTGGAGGCCATGCTCTCCACGTCGAACGGGTCGGCCACCGTCGAGTTCGGCGGGCTGAGGCTGAGCGTGCCGCAGGAGGTCATGGCCGCCCATGCGGGCCTCTCCCGGTTCGACGGGAGATCGGTAGTGGTCGGGCTCCGGCCGGAAGACATCGAGGACGCCTCACTCGTGCCCGAGGCTCCGGAGGGTCGCCGCATCCGCACGAACGTAGATCTACGGGAGTCCCTCGGGGCGGACGTCGTCGTGCATTTCACCGTGCAAGCCCCGGCCGTGATCACCGAGGACACCAAGGAGCTCGCGAGCGACGTCGGTCACGAGAAGCTCGAGGTGATCGAGCGGCGAGCCTCCGATCACTCGGAGTTCCTCGCGCGGCTGAGCCCTCGGACGATGGCGACGAAGGGCCAACCGATCGAGCTCGTGGTCGACGTGACCCGCCTCCACTTCTTCGATCCGGAGACGGGTCTGGCCATCTACGGCGACGACGGAGCCTGAGAGTCGGTGGACACGACCCGGGCGTGCGCGACCGCGGCCCAGAACCTCCCGCTGTCGCGCACGCGACGCTCCAGCGTGTCGAAGTCGACGTGGACGATGCCGAACCGGCACGCGTACCCGTGTGCCCACTCGAAGTTGTCCAGGAGGGACCACACGAAGTAGCCACGCAGGGGCACGCCGTGCTCCATCGCTGTAGCGGCCGCCTGGAGGTGGCGGTGCAGGAAGTGCACGCGTTCCCGATCACGGGTTGGGTCCTCGTCGTCGAGGGGATAGGCAGCGCCGTTCTCGGTCACGTACAGCGGAAGATCGCCGGTCCGTGACGCCACGAACTCGAGCACCTCCATGAGGCCGGCCGGGTACACCTCCCATCCCATGCCCGTCCGCTCCTGAGGATGCGCCGGTGGGTCGAGCGCTGGGAGGAGAGGGGATCGCACGACGTTGCGGGAGTAGTAGTTCACGCCCAGGAAGTCGATAGGCGCCGCGATCGCCGCGATATCGCCCTCAAGCACCTCGTTGCGCCGCCAGCCCCACGCCTGCACCCCCCCTTCCGGGTACCCTCGCCCAGCGATGGGGTCGAGGTACCACCGATTGAACTGGTCGTGTGCGACCGCGGCGGCCTCCTGGTCGAGGGGATGAGGCGTCGCGGGGTGCTTCGGCTCGAAGTTCAGCACGATGCCGGCAGCGGCCCGTGGCGCCTCGGCGCGGATCGCCTGGACGCCGAGGGCGTGCGCCACCAGCAGATGATGGGCGGCAGCGAGCGCCGCGTCGGGCTCCATCCGGCCCGGCGCGTGGGAGCCCACCCGGTACCCGTGGTCAGACACGATGTGGGGCTCGTTCAGGGTCGCGAAATGACCGACCCTGTCACCCAGACGTCCGGCCACGAGGGCGGCGAACTCCCCGAACGCCTCCGCGGTCCCACGTATGGGCCACCCCCCTGCGTCTTCGAGCGGCTGGGGGAGATCCCAGTGGTAGAGCGTGACGAACGGGTCGACGCCGCTTGAGAGCACCTCGTCGACCAGCCGGTCGTAGAAGTCGAGACCCGCTTCGTTGGGGCGCCCGATCCCCTCGGGCAACACCCGCGGCCAGGCCACCGAGAACCGGTAGGCGCCAAGACCGAGGTCGGCGATGAGCGCGACGTCCTCCCGATACCGGTGGTAGTGGTCGCAGGCAACATCGCCGGTGTCGCCGTTCCGAACCCGCCCCGGCGTGTGGGAGAAGCGATCCCAGATGCTCTCTCCCCGGCCGTCCTCGCTGGTCGCCCCTTCGATCTGATATGCCGCAGTCGCGGCTCCCCACACGAAATCTAGCGGGAAGAGACGGTCGGGCACATGGACTCCTTCCTGGAAACGCTTCCACCGCTGATCGGTGAATCTACCTCGCATCCTCCATCCGCACGGTGTTGGTCGGTCACCGCCGGGCGGATCGGTTGGCCAGCTCACGTGGACGTCGGTCATGTCCGGGCCGCCGACAGCGTGACGTCGCATCTGGTAGACGTCGGGAGACGCCACATCGGGCAATTCCACCGGCCATCGCGGAACCGTGGCGGGTGAAGATCGGATCTCTGGGTACAAGCGTGTGATGGACCGCGCGGGTCTTCCTAACGGATGGACTCATGTCGAAAGGAGCCGGGATGTGAACCAGGCGATGGGCCTGATCTCGTATCTACGTGTGTACGTACAGGGAAGCACTGACGTAAGAGAGGGGGCACGACGTGCGTCGATTGAGGAAGTTGGCGCTGCTTGCGGTCGTTCTGTTGATCGCGGCGGGCTGTTCCAGCGATGACGGCGGAGGAGGCGGTGACACCGGCGGTGGCGCCGCGACCGGGGAGACCGGGGTCGGCGAGGACACCGGTTCGGTCAACGTCTTAGCGGCGGTGGAGCCCGAGGAAGCGGACGCGGTCAACGCGCTCCTCGACGAGTTGATCAACGCCGACGCCGACTACACGGCCGAGCTCGAGGCCAGCGGCAACTTCGAGGAGCAGGTCCAGATCCGCGCCGAGGGCGGTACCCTCGACGTCATCCTGCTGCCGCAGCCGGGAGCGGTCGTCGATCACGCCGCATCGGGGAATGCCGTCTCGCTCGAGGACCTGGGCTTCAACATGGACGACGTCAACGCAACGTTCGGCGAGTACTTCGTGTCGCTGGGCGAATACAACGGCGAGCACTACGGCATCCCGACGAACATCAACCTGAAGAGCATGGTCTGGTACCCGAAGGACGACT
>CAZDXK010000105.1:0-5806 GCA_964509215.1 uncultured Actinomycetes bacterium
TACCCGGTGGCGGTCGAGACGTGGGGAGGCTTCGTCTTCGTGAACCTGACGCCGTCGGAGCTCACGCCGGAGCGCTCGTTGTCGTCACGGCTCGGCGGGACGATCGAACGGACCCACAACTACCCGCTCGCCGATCTCCGCCTCGGGAGCCGCGTCACGTACCACGTCGGCGCGAACTGGAAGACGATCGTGGAGAACTACAACGAGTGCTACCACTGCGGTCCCGTGCACCCCGAGCTTTGTGAGCTCGTGCCGGCGTTCAAACAGGGAGGCGGTCGCAAGATCGACTGGGTCACCGGCGTGCCACACCGCGACGGAGCGACCACCTTCACGTTCACGGGGACGACGACCCGCGAACCGTTCCCCTCCCTCTCCGAGGACGAGCGCGTGCGGCACAAGGGCGAGCTGATCTACCCGAACCTCATGGTGAGCTTGGCGGCCGATCACGTCGTGGCTTTCACGCTCTGGCCCCTCGATGCGGGTCACACACGGATCGACTGCGACTTCCTGTTCCACCCGGACGAGATGGTGAAGCCCGGCTTCGACCCCGGCGACGCGGTCGACTTCTGGGACCTGGTGAACCGTCAAGACTGGGACATCTGCGCCTCCGTACAGAAAGGGATGTCCTCGCGCGCGTTCTCGTTCGGCTACTACGCGCCGATGGAAGATCTCAGCCTCGACATCCGCCGGTACCTCTCCGACACGCTGGGCAACGTCGCGGCGAGTTAGCCGGCCGGTCCGAGCTCTCGGTAGCGGAAGCACCCCAGGACGTGGTCGTTCACCATGCCGGTCGTCTCGATGACGCACAATCATGACCTTGCTCGACAGGTCGAGGCCGTCCATACGGCTACCGAGAGGAAAGGAAATGCCGCACCTCGGCGTTGAACGGCTCAGCTGCCTCGATATTGCTCTGGTGACCGACCTGCGGGATCACGACCAGGACCGACCCCGGGATCCGAGATCGCATCTCCTCGGCCACGGCGAGCGGCGAACGCTGATCCTTCTCGCCGTAGAGCAAGAGGGTCGGGATCTCGATCGCGGGGAGGACATCTCGGAGATCGGCCTCGGCCAATGCATAGAGCATCGCGCGGACGCCGCCCGGATGGAACTCGGACATGATCCCGACGAGCTCATCAACCATCTCGGCGCTGGCGCGCTTGGTGAAGAGGCTGGGGAGCCAGGTTCGGACGAACTGTTCGGGAGGCAGCGACAGGTCCCGGAGTGACGTTTGGAGACGCTCCGTGACGGCCGCGGCTGGGAGCGAGCCCGCCCACCCGGCATAAGCCGCGGTCAGCACCAACGTGCGAGGGATGGAGGGGTGCCGCCGGTAGAGCTCCAGCGCCAGCGTGGAGCCCCACGACAACCCCAGCACGTGAGGATGTTCAAGGGCGAGCGACCCGATGAAAGCGGCCAGGCAGTCGGCGTACTCGGGCATCCGGAACGACTCGGGGGGATCGGAGGATCCTCCGCAACCCGGGGCGTCCCACGCAACCACGGAGAACGCATCCGAGAGCCCATCGAGCTGTCTCCTCCACTCGCGGTGGTCGGATAGCCCACCATGGAGGAGGACGACCGGTGGGCCATCGCCCGATCGCTCGAAGGCGATGGTGAGTCCGCCGACGTCGACCATCTCTGTCATGACTCCGCCTCCATCGGTAGCCGACCGCGCCGTGCTGGCACCGTCGAGTCTGGCACTACGATGCTCCGTGGAGTTCGGCGTACCGGAAGCATGATGCTACGTGCCCATTGACCATGCCGGTCGCCTGCATGAAGGCTTAGGGGCACGGGCGGCCACAGTTAGGCCGGGATGATGTGGGGCTGGGGGTCTCGGGATCGTCGAGCGGGAAGAACTGGGCGCGAATGGCTCCCGCCCCAGAACCTCCTCTCCAGAACCTCCTCTATAGAGTGCGCTCGATCACTACGTGGTTCGATGACGACGACGACTGGGTGCGCGACAGGACAGGGATCCTAAGGCAGGGGCGCCGCCCGACGACTCAGGGACTTGCCGGCGCGGGCCCGCTACCGCAGCCGCGACTCGCCCTCCAGAAGCCGCTCGAGGCCCGCCTGCAGATGATCCTTGTCGGCCGGTCGCGCGCCGACTCCTCGGGCGGCCTACCATCCCGGCATGCGCGCATGCCCGTCCTGTGGCGAGGAGAACTCGGATCGCGCGAGATTCTGCCAGAACTGCGCGACCTCGCTCGCAGCCGCCGAGGAGCCCACGGACGAGGTCCGCAAGGTCGTAACGATCGTGTTCGCTGACGTGACGGGCTCGACTGCGCTCGGCGAGCATCTGGATCCGGAGACCCTCCGCCGCGTGATGGGCCGCTTCTTCGACGTGATGGAGCTTGTGATCCGGTCACATGGCGGCACGGTGGAGAAGTTCATCGGCGACGCTGTCATGGCGGTATTCGGCATCCCCCGCCTGCACGAGGACGACCCGGTGCGTGCCGTACGTGCGGCGAACGGCATGCGCGAAGCGCTCGACGTCCTGAACACCGAGCTCGATCGCGACCACGGCGTCGGGATGCGGATCCGTATCGGCGTGAACACAGGTGAGGTCGTTGCCGGCGATTCCTCGAGCGGACAGCGGCTCGTCACGGGCGACGCGGTGAACGTCGCCGCGCGGCTCGAGCAGGTGGCGGCCCCCGGCGAGGTGCTGGTCGGCGAGACGACCTATCGGCTCGTGAAGGACGCCGTAGAGGTCGAGCCCGTCGAGCCGCTTGAGCTGAAGGGCAAGACCGAACGCGTGCCGGCGTTCCGACTCATCCGGGTCCTGGCCGACGTCGCCGGCCACGAGCGCCATCTCGACTCGCCGCTCGTGGGGCGAGTGAAGGAGCTCGAGATGCTCGAGCGCGCGCTCGATCGCGCCCGAACAGAGCGGACATCCCAGCTCTTCACGCTGCTCGGCTCGGCCGGCGTCGGGAAATCGCGGATCGTGCAGGAGTTCCTCGCCGGACCCGCCTCGTCGGCGACCGTCACCCGCGGCCGGTGCCTGTCCTACGGCGAGGGCATCACGTTCTTCCCGCTCGCCGAGGTCGTTCACAGGGCTGCCGGCATCGCTGAGGGCGATCCGCCGTCGGCGGCCCGCGAGAAACTCTCGGCGCTCATGGCTGAGGTACCCGACGGCGAGCGGATCGCGGCGCTCGTCGGAGGATTGTTCGGGTGGGGTGAGTCCGGTGCGACCGAGGACGCGTTCTGGGCCGTCCGCAAGCTGCTCGAGCATCTCGCGCGTGACCGTGCACTCGTCGTCGTGTTCGACGACATCCATTGGGCCGAGCCGACCTTCCTCGACCTGATCGAACATCTGGCGGACTGGACCCGAGATGCCGCGGTGTTGCTGCTCTGCGTCGCCCGGCAGGAGCTGCTCGAGATCCGCTCCGGCTGGAGCGGCGGGAAGATGAACGCCACCTCGATCCTGCTCGAGCCGCTCGCCGTCAACGATGCCTCGCTCCTTGTCGACAACCTGCTCGGGCGGGCCGACATCCCCCAGGTCGCGCGCGACCGGATCCTCGAAGCGGCGGAAGGCAACCCGTTGTTCGTCGAGGAGATGCTTGCCATGTTGATCGACGACGGGCTCCTTCGGTTCGAGGAGGGGTCGTGGCGCTCCGTCGAAGACCTCGCGCACGTGACTGTTCCCCCCACGATCCACCTCCTGCTCGCCGCGCGTCTGGATCGGCTGGACGCGGAGGAGCGCGCGGTGATCGAGCGAGGCGCTGTCGAGGGCAAGGTCTTCCACACCGGCGCCGTCACGACGCTCAGCTCGGACTCGGCGAGGCCGAACGTCCGCTCGCGACTGCTCGCACTCGCCCGTAAGGAGCTGATCCGTCCGGACCGTGCCGAGTTCGCGGGCGAGGACGCCTTCCGATTCCGTCACCTGCTGATCCGGGACGCCGCCTACCAGGCGATGCCGAAGGAGCAACGCGCCGATCTGCACGAGCGTTTCGCCGAGTGGCTCGAAAGCGTCGCCCAGGAACGTATCGCGGAATACGAGGAGATCCTGGGCCACCACCTCGAGCAGGCGTACCGCTACCGGGCTGAGCTGGGGGCGGTCGACGAAACGGCGCGCGAGCTCGCCCGGCGGGCGGCCGAGCACCTGTACGCGTCCGCCGTGCGGGCCGACGAGCGCGGGGACCTAACCACAGCGAGGTCGTTCCTGGAGCGCTGCGCCGTGCTGTCCGCGGGGAGCCTCCAGGCTCGGTCTTTCCTGCTGTTGGCGGAGGTCCTGCAGGAGATGGCCGAGTACACGGCTGCGTACGAGGCAGCCGTCCGAGCGGGCGAGGTCGCGGAGGCCGCCGGGGATCCCGCGTCAGCGCTGCGCGCGGAGCTCGTGCGGATCGTCACCCAGGGCTCGGTGGATCCGTTGATGACGTTCGCGAAGGGGCTCGACGAGGCGACGGCGATCCTCGAGGAGGCGGACCGCCGCGGCGACGTGCAGTTGAAGGATCGCGCGGTCTTCACCCTCGTGATGCTCTCGTTCTTCCACGGCAGGACCACGGAGGGTGTCGCGATGCTCGACGAGCTGATGGAACGAGCCCCGACGATGTCCCGGAGGGCCAGGCACGACGTCGCAGCCCACCTCGGCATTTCGGCGTACTTCGGCGCGATCCCGGTCGAGGATGCCTTCGGCGTGATCGAGCGGTCCAAGCGCCTCCAGCGGGACAGCCCGAGCGCCGAGGCGGCGACCCTCCGTGTCACGGGCGGTCTCCTGGGTATGGCCGGAAGGTTCGACGAGGCACGCGAGGCTGTCGCCCGCTCGAACGCGCTCTACGAGGAGCTCGGGACGCCGATGGCCGTCATCGCCACCAACCAGGCGACGGCGGAAACGCTTCGGCTCGAGGGACGCCTGGAGGAGGCCGCGGCACTGCTCCGAGAGATGACCGAGGCGTACGACTCGATCGGCGAGACCGGCTTCAACTCGACGATCTCCGCGCTGCTGGCGAACACGCTGTGCGACCAGGAGCGATACGAGGAGGCGGGACGCTTCGCGGCGAAGAGTCGGAAGCTGTCGGCCGAGGACGACGTCGCCTCGCAGGCGTCATGGCGGACGGCGCAGGCTCGTGTGCTGGCCGATCGCGGCGACTTCGAGGAGGCGCTCCGCCTCGCGGACGAGGCCGTCGCGATCATCGAGGCAACGGACTACCTCGGCTGGCAGGGCGATGGGCTCGAGGCGAAGGGGCTGGTCCTCGAGGCCGCGGGCCGCGGCGACGACGCGCGCGTTGCCTTCGAGGAGGCGATCGACCGGTACGAGCGGAAGGGGAATGTCGTCGCCGCGGCCCGCATCCGCGGTCGGCTGGACGCCCTCGAGCGCGCCTGATCCCGGCCGGCCCAGTCTCGGAGGACTTCGTGCGCCCGAACCAGGTTCGGCCGCTCGAGGTCCGCTGCGCTTGTTTTCTCGGCGAGGGACACTGCGGCCAGGACGATCCCCACCGTGGACTCCTCGGCCTGACCACCTTTGGCCTCTGGTACTGCGAGACCACCGTAGAACTCTGGGCGTCGAACGACGACTAAGTGCCGCCGAGTTCCTTGTACCTGAAACAGCCTGCTACGTGCGACATATCCATACCGGTCGCTTGCATGAAGGCTTTTCGGGGCACGGGCGGCCAGGACGATCCCCACCGTGGACTCCTCGGCCTCGGACGCCACGACGAGGTTTCGGATCGCCTCGACCGTGACGTACGCCGCGAGGACGAAGAAACGAGAGCCCGATGAGCCTGAGCGCTCGGCGATCTGTCAGGCGGCGCGGGGACCGGCAAGACGACGATGCTCGGCATCCTGTCGGCGTCCATCCCCGACGACGAGCGGTTGA
>CAZDXK010000106.1:0-5783 GCA_964509215.1 uncultured Actinomycetes bacterium
ACGGCGATTGCGAAGAGTGCCGCCGCCTGGCGGACGACTATGACGAGACGGCCGGCCGGTTGGGGTTCGCCCTCGAACCGATGCCCGTGGACCTTGGGCAGGCAGACGAGATCCTGCGGCGAGTCAACCATCCCGCGGCCCAGGAGGTCGCTCCGGAACGTCCCGCGATCCCGATCGACGAGCTGCGATCGCGGCGTTCCCGGCGCGGTCGCACGAGGCCGGCGCTCGTCGCGGCGGCCGCCGTTGTGGTTCTGGTGGTCTCGGCGGTGGCGATCTCCGGGCCCCTTCGTTCGACCGGGGTCCGGGTGTCCACGAACCAAACGGTGGTCGGCTTCAGCGGCGACGCCGGGGAGCTCGCCATGGCGTACCAGCCCGGGAAACCGGGGGCGCTGTTCGTGGGCTCCCACTTCACCGACCCCGGCACGGACAAGGTTTACGAGATCTGGATGCTTCAGGGCTCGATCGCCGTGAGCGGTGGCTGCGTTCGCCCGCACGACGGGTCGATCGTCGCGTTCGTTGATGCGGACCTCGGCGATACCGATCTGATGGCCGTGACCGTGGAGCCCGCCTCCTGCCCCTCGCAGCCGACAAGCGAGCCGGTCCTGGTCAGCGATCCGCTGGTCGCATAGCCGCGCGACGAGGTTATCGGCCGCTTAACCCCGTGTTGCCCGAGCGCTGGCGAGCCTCCCCCTACCTTCATTGCAAGGACACCTTTGAGAGGAGACGAACCGTGAACAAGCGTTCCGCAACACTCGTCGCCGCCGCGCTCGTGGCCGTGCTGGCCATCGGCGGCGCCGCGTTCTCGCTCGGCATCACCGGACCGACGGCGAGCGCGGCGACCGAGCGCACGACGACCGCCGGCCAGAAGCCGATCGTGCGAACTCGGACCAAGACGGTCGTGGTTCGCCGGCAGGCACCGTCAGCGGCTCTCCAGGTCGTGCAGTTCTCGTCATCGAACTCCGGCCCTTCGGTCTCTTCCGGATCCGAGGACGCCGAGGACGCCGAGGACAACGGCCACGAGGACTTCGACGATGACGGCGACCAGGGCGGGGAGGACTTCGGCGATCACGGGGATGAAGGCGATGACTGAGCAGCCGCGCCTGAAGAAGCGGCGCTGGTCGAAGCGTGCCGTCCGGGCGACCGCCTGGACCGCGGGCGCTACCGCGTTCATCTCGGCGCTCGGCGCGTTCGGCGCGTCATCTGCCCCGCTCGCGAGCGATCAGCCGACTCCCGGTCTGTCACCGCAGCGAGTGATCATCGAACGTCGGATCGTGAAACGGATCGTGATAGTCGACCCGGCGAGCCCGGCTCCCGTGCGGGTGGTCTCCACCGGCAACGTCCCCGCTCCCGCGCCCGCACCACCCCCTGCTCCTTCAACGGGAGGTTCTTGACAGTGAAGCGCGCACGCCACGCCTTCCGAGCCATGGGCACCGACGTGTCGATCGACGGGCCGGGGACCGATGGCACGACGTTCCTCCGGGCGAGCGCGACGGTTGAGGCCGTGTTCGCCCGGGAGGAGCAGCGCTTCTCACGGTTCTGTGCGGACAGCGAGCTCTCCCACGTGAACGCCGCAGCGGGCCGATGGACGCAGGTGTCGCCTCCGTTCGATGCGCTGGTCGGGATCGCCCTGACACATGCAGAGCGTTCCGATGGACTCTTCGACCCCACCGTGCTCGACGCGGTGATCGCGGCGGGCTACGACCGAGACTTCGACGAGGTGCTCGCCGGCGCTCGCGGCGCTCTCCGTGCACCACGCCCATGCGGCCGCTGGCGTGAGATCGAGACGCGCCCAGGCGAGATACTGCTCCCCGCCGGCGTCGGCCTCGATCTCGGCGGGATCGCGAAGGGGTGGACGGCGGACCTCGCGGCCGAAGCGGCTCTGCGGGAAGGGCTGCAGTGGTCGCTGGTGAGCGCGGGCGGCGATCTGCGCGTCGCGGGTGATGCGCCGCCCATCGACGTTCGGATCGAGGATCCCGGCGCACCCCGAGCAACGGCGGCGTGGCTCCGGCTGGAGTCGGGTGCCCTCGCCAGCTCGTCGACCATGCGCCGCGCGTGGGGATCCGACCTGCATCACATCGTCGACCCGAGGAGCGGAGCTCCGGTGGATTCCCCAATCGTGCAGGCGACCGTGTGGGCTGCGACGTGCGCCGAGGCCGAGGTCCTCGCGACGTGGGCACTGATCACGGGAACGGGAGCGATGGACACCGTGCCGTGCGCGCTCGTAGCTCGCGGCGGCGACCTGATCGTGAACTTCGAAGCGGTGGCTGCGTGACGACCTGGATCATCCTTCGTGCGGCGGGAGTGGCGGCGTACGTCGCGTTCTTCCTTTCCGTGGCGTGGGGGCTCGTCTCCAGCACGTCACTCGTCACGAAGCGGATCTCCAAACCGACGTCCACGGCGTTTCACGCGACGGTTGCCTGCGCCGGGTTGGCGTTCATGGCGGTCCACATGATCGGGTTGTTCGTGGACCGGTTCGTGCCGTTCGGTCTCTACGACCTGGTCGTCCCGCTGAAGAGCGCCTATCGGCCCCTCTCGGTCGCGTTCGGGATCATCGCGATGTACGGCATGGTGGTCGTGTTGGCGTCGTCGTGGGTCCGCAAACGCCTGGGAACGGTCTGGTGGCGACGGCTCCACCTGCTTGCGGTCCCGATGTTCATGCTGAGTCTTCTCCACGGGCTCCTCGCCGGGAGCGACTCCGCGCGCCCCTGGATGTTCGCGATGTATATGGTCACGGGAATCATCACGTTGTTCCTCGTGATCATTCGGGGGCTGACGGTGGGTTATCGCCCGACACGCGAGACGAAGGAAGGCATCGCCGTGACGCCGCCGGTCACGAGCCCGGCGGAACGGGTGGGCCGGTCGTGACGTCCTGGAGCCCGAACCGCGACCCCTACACGACGAGGACCGGCACCTCGGCCCCGCGAGCCAACCGCGAGGCTGTGCTGCCCATGACCGCCTTGCTGGCACCGCGCCCGCGCCTGCCGATCGCGATCAGTTCGTAGCCTTCGTCGATCGCACACCGGATCAGAGCCTCGCCAGGCCGACCGTGTTCGACCTCCGCTGAGCCGACTCCGCCGCTGGACGCGCTGAGAGGAGCTCGGGCGGGGTCGGCTCACCCATCTGTCTCCCTCGCCCGAGCGATCAGCCTGCCGCTGCGCGGCTCGCGAACGGCGGCGTCGGCTCTGACATCCGTATCCGCACACGGACGTCGACCACACGAACGCCGTGTGGGAGGACCATCACGGGGTTGCAGTCCATCTCGGCGACCTCGGGGTGCGCGTCGGCGAGAGCTCCGACCCGCAGGATCGTCTGGAGGAGGGCGTCTACGTCGGCCTTCGGCGCGCCGCGGAACCCGTCCAGAAGCGGGAACGTCGCCAACGCCCGAACCATCTCGTCGGCATCGATGTCGGTGATCGGCGCGACGCGGACGGCCACGTCTCGCTGCAGCTCGACGGTAACGCCGCCGCCGCCGCAGGCGACCACCGGCCCGAACACCGGATCCGCTACGACGCCGACCAACATCTCGACGCCGCCGTCGACCTGCTCCTGAAGCGCGAACCCGTCGAGTTGCTCGCCCGCGGCCTCGACCCGTCCGACCATCGCCCGCGCCTCCGCGAGCACGTCGGTCGCAGACAGGCCGATCCGCACGGCGCCGGACTCGGTCTTGTGCAACGGACCGATCCCCTTGAGCACGACGTTGCCGTCGAAGGACGCCGCCACCCGCGCCGCTTCCTCGGGGGTGGAGACCCTGACCGTACGCGCCATCGTCACGCCGTAACAGGCGAGCAGCTGTTCGGCCTCTTCCGTCGGGAGCCACCCCTCCCCTCGCGCGAGCGCGGAAGCGATCAAAGCCGCCGCCTCGTCCTCGCGCACGTCGTCGAAGGCCGGCACGGTTCCCTCGGGGCGCGCACGCCAAGTGCCGTATCGCGCGGCGCGCGCCAGGGCGATCGCGGCTTGCTCCGGGTATCGGTAGGAAGGGATGCGGGCGCCCGGCGCCTGCAGCGCCTCGGGAAGTCCTCGTGCCGACATGAAGCAGGAAAGCACCGGGATGCGGCCATCGATGTCGGCGATCGCCTCGACCAGCTGACGTGCGACCTCGGGCGCCGACGCCTCGAGCGGCGGGATGTAGATCACGATCAACGCGTCGATCCCCGTTTCGCTCGCAACGGCTCGGATCGCACGGCCGTAGTCCTCCGCGGCGGCCGACGCGATCATGTCGACTGGGTTCGACACGGATGAAGCCGCCGGAAGGAACGAGCGCAGCTCGGTCACCGTGGCGGCGCTCAGCTCCGGAACGTCGAGACCCTCGGATACGCACGTGTCCGCGCAGAGGATCCCCAATCCGCCGGCGTTCGTCACGATGCCGACGCGGTTCCCGGCCGGCACAGGCTGGTCCGCAAGGAGCGTCGCCACATCGAACAGCTGCTCGAGCGTGTCGGTGCGGATCACGCCGTTCTGGCGGAAGAGCGCATCGACGGTGGAGTCGGAGGCGGCGAGCAGCGCCCCCGTGTGCGACATCGCCGCACGACTCCCGGCGGTGCTGCGCCCGCTCTTCACGGCGACGATCGGCTTGCGTTTACCGATCCGCCGAGCAAGTTTGGCGAACCGACGCGGGTTGCCGAACGACTCCAGGTACATGAGCACCACATCCGTGTTGGGATCCTCGTCCCAGTAGCTGAGGAGGTCGTTGCCGGAGATGTCCGCCTTGTTCCCCACCGACACGAACGTCGACAGACCCAATCCGAGCTCCGCGGCCTGGCCCATCACAGCGATGCCCAGGGCGCCGCTCTGCGAGAGGAACGCGACGCGTCCCGCGGGCGGCCACGTGCTCGCGAACGTGCCGTTCAGCAACACCTCCGGGTCGGTATTCACCACGCCCATGCAGTTCGGGCCGATCAATCGCATGCCGGACGCGCGGCACACCTCGACGAGCTCAAGCTGGAGGGACGAACCCTCCCCGCCCGTCTCCGCGAAGCCGGAGGAGATCACCACCAGGCCCCGCACGCCCTTGACTCCGCACTCACGCGCCACCGAGATCACATGGATCGCGGGCACCGCGATGAACGCAACGTCCACGTCACCGGGAACGTCCAGCACGCTCGGGTATGCCGCGATGCCCTGAACGACGGCGGCCTTCGGATTCACGGCGTGGACCACGCCAGCGAACGGCGGAGCGAGAAGGTTGTGGAGGAGTCGCCCGCCGATCGAGTCGGGATCCCGCGAGGCGCCGATCACCGCGACCGATGCAGGCCCAACGATGGCTCGCACCGCGTTCGCGGCCGCGACCCGTTCGCGGCTCTCATACACGTCGAGCGCTTCGTCGGTGAGCGCAGTGGGAAACTCCACGTCCACCGCGCCCGGCGTGACCCGAAGGTGCACGGGGAAGCCGCTCCGACGGAAGACGTCGATCATCCGGTGGTTCTCCGGCAACACCTGGGCATGGAACGTCGAGATGCCGGCGTGCCCGGCGGCGTCCGCCAGGTGCGCGACGAGGATGGAGCCGAGGCCGTGGCCCTGGAGCTCGTCGGCGATGCTCACGCTGACCTCGGCCCGAGCCGCGCTCCCCTCGCGGATGTATTGCGCACCGCCGATCACATCACCGGAGACGCCATCGGAGATCGCCAGCAAGGTGAGGTGATCCCGGTAGTCGATGTCTG
This sequence comes from uncultured Actinomycetes bacterium, assembly GCA_964509215.1. Classification (GTDB taxonomy): domain Bacteria; phylum Actinomycetota; class UBA4738; order UBA4738; family HRBIN12; genus JBBQVZ01. Next base: position 5,658 of record CAZDXK010000106.1, read on the forward strand.
TCGCCCGGCGCGCGATCTCGCTCACGTCCACGGACGCGCCCCCGAACCGGAGGTAGCGGGTCTCATCGGAAAGGCCGATCAGGTAGTCCTCGACGCGCTCGCGATCGTCGTGCCGCGCCGGGCGGA
>CAZDXK010000107.1:0-5757 GCA_964509215.1 uncultured Actinomycetes bacterium
GGGTCTACCCTGATGGGATGAGCGCCGAGGGTTCCGGGGTGCCTGAGGCCGGCTCGGAGATCCCCGAGGATCTCTACCGGCAGGTCGTCGAAGCGGTGCCCGCGGTCACTTACGTCCTGCCGTTCGGACAGGCCGATCAACGTTTCCTGTACGTGAGCCCGCAGAGCGAAGCCGTCCTAGGCCTGACGCACGCCGAGATGATGGTCGACGGCGCCGAACGGGTCCGACGGATCCACCCCGACGATCGCGGCCGGGTCCTCCAGGACGTGGCACAGCTCGCGGAGACGGGGGCGTGGGATGCGGAGTATCGGATCCTGCTGCCGGACGGCTCGACGCGCTGGGTGCACGATCGGTCCCGATCGGTCCCGGCGAGCGGTGACAGGCCCGCCATGTGGTTCGGGGTGGTCACTCCGCTCGACAAGGAGGAAGAGGTCGTTCACGCGCTCGCAGACGCGGAGACGCGTTATGAGGCGTTGGTGGAACAGCTCCCCGCGGTGGTCTACATCGACACACACGAGGAGAACCCCACCACTCTGTACGTCAGCCGGCAGATCCAGAAGATGACGGGATACTGGCCGGAGGAGTGGACCTCCGACCCCGAGCTCTGGCTCCGGGTCGTCCACCCCGACGACCGCGGCCTCATGCGGCGCGACTGGCAGCTCCACCTCGGCGGCGCGGACGATACGACGTGCGAATACCGTCTCGTGCACCGGGATGGACACGTCCTGTGGGTGAGGGACGTGGCCCGGCTCGTGCGCGCCCTGGACGGCACCCCGCTCTTCTGGCAAGGCGTGATGCTGGATATGACGGAGCAGCATCGGGCCGAGGACGAGCGCCTCAGATCGGAGGCACGGTACCGCGCGCTGGTGGAGCAGGTGCCGACGATCGTCTACATCGACACCAACGAGCCTGACCCCGCACCCATGTACGTGAGCCCCCAGGTGCTCGAGCTCACGGGGTACAGCGTCGAGGAATGGATGGCCGACAGGGGTTTCTCATTGAAGGCCACCCACCCCGACGACCGCGAACGCGTGCGCGGGGAGTGGCTGTCGGCGGTGGGCAGACGGGCGCCGTTCTCCGTCGAATACCGCTCCCTCCACCGCGACGGCCGCGTGTCCTGGTTCCACGACACCGCGCGCTTGGTGCGCTCCGAGGACGGGAACCCCCTCTTCTGGCAGGGGCTGATCCAAGACGTCACGGAAGCGAAACGGGCCGAGGCGATGGTGGAGGAGTCCGAGCTGCGGCACCGCACGCTCGTCGAACAGGTGCCCGCGGTCGTGTTCATCGACTCGCACGAAGAGTCGCCCACCTACTACTACGTCAGCCCTCAATCGACGGAGATGCTCGGGTACCACCCCGAGGAGTTGCAGGACGACCCGGCGCTGTTCTTCCGGATCATCCACCCGGACGATCTCGACCGCGTCGTGAACGGATGGGTCGACGCGGTACGGCACAGCGATTCGTTCTTCTGCGACTTCCGAGTGATCCGCCGCGATGGTGCGCTCGTGTTCGTCCGGGAGGCGGCCGTGCTGATCCGCGATGGGTACGGCAACCCCATCTACTGGCAGGGGTTGATCCAAGACCTCACCGATCGCAAACGCGCCGAGGACGAGCTGCGCGCCTCCGAGACGCGGCATCGATTGCTCGTCGAGCAGGTGCCAGCGGTCGTCTATGAGATGGGTCTGGACGACGAGCGGCGGACCCTCTTCGTGAGCCCGCAGGTGGAGGCGCTGTTCGGCTACTCGCGCGAGGAGTGGCTCGACCAGCCGGACATCTGGACGGAGCTGCTGCATCCCGACGATCGCGAGATCGAACTGGCCGCGCACGATCTGCACAACGAAACCGGTGAGCCCTGGAGCCAGGAGTACCGCTTGATCGCAAGCGACGGTCGGGTGGTGTGGGTGCGCGACCAGGCGCGCATGGTTCGGGACGAGGTCGGGCAGACGTTCACCTGGCAGGGCGTGATGCTCGACATCACGCCACAGAAGGACCTGGAGGATCGGCTGCGACACGCCAACGACGACCTCGAGTTCCGCGTGCTGCAACGCACGGCCGAGCTCGAGGAGGCGAACGAGATGATGACGCTCGAGATCGGTGAGCGCAAGCGCATCGAGACCGAGCTCCGGGAAGCGCGCGAACGGTACCGGCGGCTCGTCGAAGACATCCCCGCCGTCGTCTACATCGGCCAGCTCGGCGCCACGGCCGATCCGCAGTACTACACCAGCCCCCGCGTCGAGAAGCTGCTGGGATTCTCGGCCGAGGAGTGGGGCAGCACCGACCTGTGGATCGATCGCCTGCACCCGCACGACCGGGAGCGGGTGCTCGAGGCCGTCGCGCGGAGCGAGACGACCGGCGAGCCTTTCAGCGAGGAATACCGCACCCTCGCCAAGGACGGCCGGGTCGTGTGGGTGTTCGACCACGCCACCTTGCTCTCGCGCGACGAACGAGGCCGGCCACGGCTGTTCCAGGGCGTGTTGTTGGACATGACCGAGCGGCATGAGGCCGAGGAACACGCGGCACAGGCGGAACAGCGTTACCGCGAGCTCGCCGAAGATGGACCCGTCGTCTTCTTCGTCCTCGAGTACGACCCCGACCTTCAACGGCGGTTCCGGCTCCGGTATATGAGCCCACAGATCCAGGACATCCTCGGGTACCCGGCCACTCGCTTCTACGCGGATCCGTGGAACTGGCTCGACATGGTGCACCCCGACGACCGCGCATCGGCCGAAGAGAGCACCCAGCGGATCATGGAAGGCGATCCGTGGGATCTCGACCATCGGATGATCGCTGAGGACGGGCGGGTCGTGTGGATACACCTCGAAGGTCGAACCGTGGAACGCGACGACGAGGGGCGTCCGCGCCGGCTCCAGGGCATCATGATGGACGTCACCGATCGGAAGGAGCGGGAGGAACGCGCCGATGGGGAAGCCTCACGGCTTCGATCGCTCATCGAACAGCTCCCGGGGGTGGCGTGGAGCTGCGCCGTAGACGATCCCGATCACTGGAGGCCCACCTTCATCGCGCCACAGGTGGAGCAGCTCCTGGGCTACACGTCGGCGGAGCTCATGGCCGAGCCTCGGTTCTTCGCACGCCTCGTCCACCCGGAGGACCGAGCCCGGATCCTGGAGTTGAGGGCGCGCTGCGTGCGTCGCGGCGAACCCTGGCGGGCCGAGTACAGGATCGTCGCGCGAGACGGCAGGGTCCTGTGGTTCCGCAGCATGGGCAACCCAGGCCGAGACGACCAGGGCCGCCCGCTGGTCCACGGTTTCTGGCTCGACATCACCGCGGAGCGGGAACGGGAGGACGCCGCGAGCCGTGCGCCCGCCGAACGTCGCGAACGCTGACCGACCGAGGGGTCAGCCCTTCGGCCGCATCACGCGGACGGACTCCGGCAGGTACGGGTGCAGCTTCTCGGGCAGGACCACGGAACCGTCGGCCTGCTGGTGGTTCTCCATGATCGCGATCAGGGTGCGTCCGATCGCCGTCGCCGTCCCGTTGAGCGTGTGGAGCACCTCGACCCCCCCGCCGGTCCTACGCATGCGCGTCTTGGCTCGACGTGCTCCGTAGTCCGTGTAGTTCGAGCACGAGGTCAGCTCTCGATAGCGTCCCTGTCCGGGGAGCCACGCCTCGATGTCGTACTTCTTCGCGGCTGAGCCGCCGAGGTCACCCGCGGCGATGTTGACGACCCTGTAGGGGAACTCGAGACTGCCGAGGATCTCCTCTTCAACGGACACGAGCAGCTCGAGCTCATCCCAGCTCGACTCGGGTGTGCTGAACGAGAACATCTCCACCTTGTCGAACTGGTGAACGCGGAACATGCCGCCGAGGTCTTTGCCGTAGCTCCCCGCCTCGCGTCGGAAACAAGTGGAGTAGCCGGCATACCGCCTCGGCAGGATCCCTTCCTCCAGGATCTCGTCCATGTGCAGCGCCGCGAGCGACACTTCGGAAGTTCCCACCAGATAGAGGTCGTCCTGCTCGGTCTTGTAGATGTTGACCGCCTCGGTTGGCAGGAACCCGGTGCCGTACATCGCTTCATCGCGGACCAGCACCGGCGGGATCACCGGCGTGAACCCGCGCGCGATCAGGACATCGAGTGCGTGCCTGACGAGCGCGAACTGCAGCAGCACGATGTCCCCGAGGAGGTAGACGAACCGCGATCCGGACGTTCGCACGGCGCGTTCGATGTCCAACACACCGAGCAGCTCACCGAGCGCCACGTGGTCGCGCGGCTCGAAGTCGAACGTCGAGGGTTCGCCGTGGCGGCGCACCTCCAGGGCGTCTTCATCCGTGAAGCCGTCGGGCGCGCTCTCGTGCGGGATGTTCGGGGTCTTCGCGAGCAACTCGGTGAGCGCAGCCTCGGCCGCCTCCAGCTCGGGCTCTACCACCTTGAGCTCCGCGGACACCTTGCTCACCGCATCGATCAAGCGCTGCTTCTCGTCACCCTGCGCGCCACCGATCGCCTTGGACGCCTGGTTCTGCTCGGTCCGCAGCGCCTCGGCGCGGCCGATCAGCGAACGGCGGTGTTCGTCGGCGGCGAGCAGCGCGTCGACGGCGTCGGCGAGGTTGCGACGGGCGAGGCCTTTGCGGAACGGTTCGGGGTCTTCACGGATCGCTTTGATGTCCAGCATCTACGGCACCTTCACTTGCTCCGTCTTCTCGGTCGTGGGCGTGGTGGCCGGGTTCGCGGGCTGCGCCTGCGATCCGGCCTGACCGGACGACGATGAGCCCGTGGCGGCCCCGTCCATGATGCTCTGCCCGTGGAAGATGCCGCCCTCCTCGACGACGAGCGTCTTCGACGTGATGTTGCCGTCGACCCGGCCACCCCGAGCCAGGTGCGCCTTTCCCTTCACGGCGATGTTCCCCTTGAAGCGACCGGCGACCGAGACGTTCTGGGCGCGGATATCGGCCTCGACCTGGCTCTGCGGCGAGAGCGTCACATCGCCGTCGGCGTTGATCTGGCCCTTCACCTGCCCGTCGATCCGCAGACTGCCGGCGGAGACGACGTTGCCGTCCAGGCGAGCGCCGACACCGACGACCGTGACCTCACCGTTCTCCGCCATGTGCCTCTCCTTTCCCTGCTGTGGGCGTTCCTCCGACCGCCGACCCGGCGATGCCGCGTCATCCGCGTCTTCCGGCTGAGTCTCCTCGGCCTCGTCCTTCTTGAAGATCATCTGGCCTCCACCGCCTCGACCGGCATGGCGAGCGCCTGCCGGATGGCCTCCTCTTCTTCCGAGGAGAGGTTGTAGCCGCTGCGTCCGTCCGAGATCGGCTTCGCGTAGACACGCGTCTCCTGGCGACCGTTGATGGAGGTGAGTACCACTCCGGTGCCGTGGTCGTCGAGCATGGCGCACGAGAACGACAGGCGCCCGCCCACGTCCTCGAACGCGTCGTAGCGCAGCAGCGCCACGTGGCGGACGCTACCCTCGATCAGCCCCTGCTGCTGCTTGTCCGTCTTGTTGAGCGTCCGCACCGCCTGCTCCAGCCGCTCGATCTTCTTGGTCTGGCCGTCCAGCACCCCGCGAAGCGCATCGTCCAGCCGGATGGGTCCGCCGGGCTCACGGTGACGTGCCCGTCCGCCCGCGGCAAAGGTCGCGAAGACGATCCCGAGCACGCCGACGCCGAGCGCGACCAGCACCAGCAGCGTGAGGGTGTGGTCCGAGAAGGTCAAGCGGGTCTCCCGGTCGCGGAAACGGCCATCTACCTGCGGTTTTCGGTGAGGCCTCCTGAGTATACGATGGGGCCCCTCGTGGACGAACG
>CAZDXK010000108.1:0-5733 GCA_964509215.1 uncultured Actinomycetes bacterium
CGGGTCGGAGGTTCGAATCCTCCCCGGCGCACGTCCGATCGCGACCCTGTCACCATGGCGCGCCCGGCCGAGAGGAGATCGACTGACGTGCGGCCGAGGACGACCACCGCTCTGTATCAGACCGTCGCGCGCGCATGGCTGACGCTTGCCGGGCTCTCGCTCCTGCTCCCTCCCGACCGACGGGCGGGCATCTGGCTGCCGCTTCACCTCACCCTCGCGGGCGCCGTCACGACCGCCATCTCGGGAGCGATGCAGAACTTCATGCTCGCGCTCACCGCGACACCGGCGCCCCCCGCCGCCGCAACCTGGGCGCAGCTCGGCCTGATCGTGGTGGGTACGACCTTGATCGTCGTCGGGGTGCCGTTCTCGATCCCCTGGCTCGTGGCCGTTGGCGGGATCGCGTTCGTCGCGGCGATCGGGATCCTCGCGTGGATGCTGTGGCGCTCGTGGCGACGCTCCCTCAACAAGCGGCACGCCTTGCCGATGGCCGCCTACGGGGCGGCGGTGCTGGCCGCATTGATGGGCGGAACGCTCGGGGCGTTGCTCGGCAGTCATCGCATCGTCGGGGAGACGTACGTGCACCTGCGGCGGGCGCACATGACGCTCAACGTGCTCGGCTTCGCGTCTCTCACCGTGGTCGGGACGCTCGTGACGCTGCTACCGACCGCGATGCGCGTGCGCATGCCGCGATGGAGAGGGCAGGTCGCACTCGCGCTGTTCGTCGGTGGGTTGCTCGTGCAGCTCCTCGGTTGGAGTCTGGACGTCACTCCCGTGCTCGCAGCGGGCGGCATCGCCTACGCCGCCGGATCGCTCAGCCTCGCCTGGCTCGTGATCTCGGTGCTCCGCGTCGAACGTCGATGGAAGGTGCCGTTGGCGGCCCTGCACATGATGGCGGCGGTCGCCTGGTTCGTATCGGGGTCGTTGGCGCTCGCCTGGGCGCTCGTGCACGGACCCGAGGGGTTCGATGCCTTCCGCTCGACCTTCCTCGTCGCGTTCGTCGGCGGCTGGCTCATCCAAGTCCTGCTCGGCGCCTGGTCGTACCTACTGCCGAACGCGAGACCGGCGCACCCAGAGGTGCGCCGGCGCTGGCTCTCGGCGTTCGAGATGGCGGCGCCGGTGCAACTGGTCCTGCTGAACGCCGGGCTCGTGCTGATGGCGTTCCGGGGTGCAGGCTGGGCGAACCCTGGGATCGGAGACGCCGGCGTGCTCCTGGCATTCACCGGTGCAGGCCTGGCGCTCGTCAAGGCCTGGTTCTTCCCGCTGTTGGGCCGGGGGCCGGTGGACTCGGATCGAGCGCGAGCGGTCTGGGGTTGAGTCTCGGCTCCGATCGGACGTACGACGCCTGATCCCGTACGGGCCAAGCGCCGCGGCCAACGCGACGGGCCCGGCGTCGCCGGGCACGCCCACGGGATGCGGATCGGCAGCAGCTGCCCTCCTTCGCGCTTGTACGTGAAGTCGGGCTGACCGTCGCCGTTGTTGTCGTCGCCCGGCGCCTGCTCCACCCAGAGCGTGTGCGCCTGGATGTTGATCAGGAGGTCTAGCAGATCCCGTCGGCCCAGGTCTACGCCGAACGGTCACGAAGTCGACGTGAGATGAGGACGACGTGAGTCGTACCATCCCAGCAGGCGCCCACGGCGGAATAGGAGGTCCCATGCGACCGGAGGATCCCGAGCGGCTCGACCCCGGCCTGGATCCCGGGGACGAGCCCGGCGAAGACCTGGAAGCGATGATCCAGCTCGCAGACCACGCATTCGGGGCGGAATCGTTCGGGGTCACGGCCGAGGAGCAGGTTCGAGGCGAGTCGCTGGACCGACGTCTGGCGGAGGAGCGCTCCGACGGGCAACCGAGAGACATCGAGATCGTGATCGAGGACTTCGACGCCCCCGATCACGAACCGCAGATGGTCGGAGAGGCGATCGTCGATCGCGATCCGCTCGTGGCGCCCGAAGAGGCGGCGTTGACGATCCGCGACGGCGCCCCCGGAGCTGTGGATCACGAGGACGACTACGTGGAAACAGACGACTGAGAGGGAGCGGCTACATCCGCGGATAGGTGTAGCCGTACCCCTCGACCTGGTTCGCCCTCGTCGACGTGGCGAAGAAGCGCTCGCGAGGGATCTCGACCCGCTGCGCGCAATGCCCGCACGCGAACGCGCGCTGCCACCGCGAGGGGATCGCCTGTCGGTACCCGCATCCGGGGCAGGTCTCGAAGATGATCTCCGCGAAGCACGTGAAGCACGCGTACTTGACCGCGTCGTCGCCGACCGGGTTCGGCATCATGCAGTCGGGGCAGGTGAGGTAGGCCATTGTCCCCCCAATGGTCGTCACCCGAGCGGCCGACCTTGATACCGAACTTCAGGGAATCTCGGAGCCGATCGCCTCGAGGAGGCCGGGATCGACCGATCCCGGCTTGCCGCCCACGATGGTGACGTGTCCGAGCTTCCTGCCCGGCCTCGGCTCCTTGCCGTACAGATGGAGGTGGGCGCCCGCCACCGCGGCGACCGCGACCGTGTCCGGAGCGGTGCCGATCAGGTTCATCATGACACTCGAGCCTCGCACGGTTGTCGAGCCGAGTGGCAGCCCGGTCACGGCGCGGAGATGGTTCTCGAACTGACTCGTCTCCGCCCCTTCGATCGTCCAGTGTCCTGAGTTGTGCACGCGAGGGGCCATCTCGTTCGCGAGCAGCTCGTCCCCCACTTGGAACAGCTCGATCGCCATGACCCCGACGTACTCCAGCCGATCCATGACCGCACGCGCATGCGACTCGGCCTTCGCCTGGAGGCCGGGCGTCAGATCGGGCGCGGGCGCGACCGACAACCGGAGGATCCCATCGCGGTGATGGTTCTCGATGAGGGGATAGAACGCGACCGAGCCGTCGCGACCGCGAACCCCAAGGATCGAGAGCTCCCTGTCGAACTCGACGACCCGCTCCAGGATCGACGGCAGCTCACCGATCGCGCGCCACGCGTCTTCCGCGAGCACGGCATCGTGGATCTCGGCCTGCCCCTTCCCGTCGTAGCCGAGCCGGCGCGTCTTCAGCCTCGCCGGCGTCCCCACCCGTTCCAACGCGGAGCGGAGCTCGCCCGGCGTCGCCACGGCTTCATGCTCGGCCGCCGGCAGGCGCACGTCGTCGAAGAGAGCCTTCTCCCGCACGCGGTCCTGCGCGATCTCGAGCGCCTCGGGAAGCGGGTACACCGGCACCAGCTCCAAGAGGAACCGCGCCGCGTCGACCGGCACGTTCTCGAACTCGTACGTCACGACGTCGGCGGCATCAGCGAGCCGCGCGAGCGCCGCGCGATCGTCGTACTGGCCGACGATGCTCGCCGCGACCTGCGACGCGGGGGAATCACGCGCCGGATCCAGGGTGGTGCAGCGGATGTCCAGCGGGTAACCGGCGATCGCGAGCATGCGGCCGAGCTGGCCTCCACCGACGATCCCGACGCGCACGGGCGGCTACCGGTCGTCGGGATCGGGGTGCGACAGGACGCTCTGGGTCTGCGTCGCGCGGAAGCGTTTCAAGCGATCGCGCACCCCGTCGTCCTCGAGCGCCACGATCTCCGCCGCCAGCAGTGCGGCGTTCACCGCGCCCGCCCTTCCGATCGCCAGCGTGCCGACGGGCACGCCGGCGGGCATCTGCACGATCGACAGCAAGGAGTCCATGCCCTTCAGCGCTTTCGACTCGATAGGGACGCCGAGCACCGGCAGCTCGGTCTTGGCGGCGGTCATGCCGGGAAGGTGCGCCGCTCCCCCGGCCCCTGCGATGATCACCTTCAACCCGCGCTCCGCGGCAGTGGATGCATACTCGAAGAGCAGGTCCGGCGTCCGGTGAGCCGACACCACCCGCGTCTCGTACCGGACGTCGAGATCCTCGAGCGTCTCGACCGTGACACGCATGGTCTCCCAGTCGGAACGCGACCCCATGATGACGCCCACTTGCGGCTCGCCCACGGCGTGAGTGTAGCCATGCCCTGCCGCAGCCATCCGTGGATCATCCGGAGGGATCGACTACAGAGAGGCCGACACAGTGTCGCGAAGCTTGCTGCCTCGCGGATCGTAGGGGGGTTCGGGAAGGACCCGCGCGGTTCGCTCCTCGCCGACGACGTGCACCGTGAGCTCGGGCTTCGCGTCGGCGATCTCACGGTCGACGTAGGCGAGGGCAAGGCTCTTCCGAACATGATGGCCATAGGAACCGGAGGTCACGAGCCCGACCCTTCGACCATCGAGCCAGATCCCTTCATCGCCTGATGCGTCCGCACCCTCGGCATCGACCTCCAGGAGCACGAGCAACTGAGGGGCACCCGTCTCACGCTCGCGCCGCGCCGCTTCACATCCGGTGAAGGCGCCCTTGTCGAACGCGACGAAGCGATCCAGGCCGGACATGCCCGGCGAGTACGCCTGGGTGAACTCGGTGGACCAGATGCCGTAGCCCTTCTCCAGACGGAGGCTGTCGACGGCCCGGTCACCGATGAGCCGCAGGCCGCTCTCGCTCCCCGCCTCGCGCATCTCGTGGAGCAGCGTCCGGTGTTGCTCGGTCGGGACCGCGATCTCGTACCCCAGCTCACCCGTCAACGAGATCCGGCCGACGACGGCTCTCGCGGTCCCGACGTCCATCGGGCGGCACGTCAAGAACCCGAACGCCTCGTTCGACACGTCCTCATGGGTGAGTCGTTCGAGGATCCGGCGTGACTTCGGACCGGAGATCGAGAAACCCATCCAGCCGTCCGTGACGTTCCGCACGTCGACGCCGGTGTCGGGAAGGTGCTGACGGAACCAGCGCTGGTGCCAGTCCTGCAGGTAGTACGAACCCGTCAACCAGATTCGACTTTCGTCGGGCCTGGCGACGGTCAGATCGCCCATCAGCCGCCCGGCCTCGTTCAGCATGGGGGCCAGCCGGATGTTCCCCACGGCGGGGATGCGTGACGACAGGAGGTGATCGAGCCACGTCTCGGCATCGGGTCCGGTCACCTCGTAGCGGGCGTATTGGGCGATCTCATAGGCGCCCGCGGCGGTGCGGACGGCTTCGACCTCTTCGGCGACGATCAGCTCGGCGTTCGATCGTCCCAGGGTGAAGTGCTCCTCGAAGTCGGGCGAGGGCGCGAAGTACAGCGGCACCTCGAGACCCCAGTTCACGGTGAACCGCGCACCCTCCGCAAAGAAGGCGTCGTAGCACGGCGTGGTTTTGAGTGGCCGCGCCGCGGGGAGCTCTTCGTTCGGGAAAGCCATGACGAAGCGCCGCGCGTAGAACTGCGCCGTCGTCTCCAGCAGGTAGCGCTCGTTGGGGGCGTAGGGACCGAAGCGAGCGACGTCCATGCCGAACACGTCGTAGCCGGGGTCGCCGTCGACGATCCAGTTGGCGACGGCGAGCCCGATCCCCCCGCACTGCGAGAACCCGGACATGCACCCGCAAGCCGCCCAATAGTTCGGGATGCCCGAGACGGGTCCGACCAACGGGTTGCCGTCGGGCGTGAATGTGAAGGCCCCGTTCACCCACCGTTTGATCCCGACCTCCCGCAGGACGGGAAAGCGTTCGAAGCCGATCGAGAGCTCCGGCATGATGCGGTCCAGCTCTTCCGGAAAGAGCTCCCGGCCGAAGTCCCAGTCGGCGCCCTCGACCTTCCAGTGGCGCGGGTTCTGCTCATAGACGCCGAGGAGCACACCGTTGCCTTCGCGCTGCAAGTACGTGAAGCCCTCGAGGTCGGTGACGGCGGCCATGTCGCCCTCGATCGCGGCGACC
>CAZDXK010000109.1:0-5722 GCA_964509215.1 uncultured Actinomycetes bacterium
GGAGACGACGTGGACGAGTTCGCGGCGAAGGCGGCGCGGCTCCGCGAGCTCGCGGGCGACCGCCTCGTGGCGCCGACCTGGGGCGGCATCGCCCTCGTCGGAGAGACCGCCGCGGACCTGGAGCGGCTCCTCGCCGAGCGCACGGCGAAGGGCCTGCCGATCGAGGGCGTCTGGACGGGGACGACTGCCGAGCTGCGCTCGTTCGTCCAAGCGCTCGGGGAGGCGGGCGCGACCTGGTTCGTGGTGTTGCCCGTAGGGCCGACCGATCGCCTGGACGTCATCGCGGACGCGTTGATCGCGGGATGATCGGCGCGGACCTGAAGCGCGCGAAGCGCGACGTGCGCCGACGGGTGCTGGCCGCGCGTGACGCGATGACCCCGCCCGAGCGGGAGCGGGCGTCGGCGAGCATCTCCGATCGGGTCTTGACGCTTCCCGAGGTCGAGCGCGCGTCCACCGTGATGGTGTTCTGGTCGTTCGGATCCGAGCCCGACACGGCTTCGCTCGTCGAAGCGTTCCAGGCTCGAGGTGTCCAGGTCGCGTTGCCGCGGATCGTCGACGGCGAGATGGAGCCGCATACGTTCGCGCCGGGCGACGCCGTCGCCGAGACTTCGTTCGGCGCCCGCGAGCCGTCAGCCGGGGAGGAACTCGATCCCTCCACGATCGACATCGTCGTGACCCCGCTGGTGGCGTTCGACAGGTCGGGCCGTCGCGTGGGATACGGCGGCGGGTACTACGACCGGTTCTTCCTGCGCACTCGGCCCGACACTGCTCGTGTTGGGATCGCGTTCGACATGCAGCTGACCGAAGAGGATCTGCCGCACGGGCACTTCGACGTGGGTCTCGATGCGGTCGTCACGGAGTCCGGCGTCGTCCGGTTCCGGAGGCTCGGATGAGGGTGGCGCGCCCGTCGGCCCGTGTCCGACGACGGTCGTGGCGGAACGTGGAGTTCGCCTCCCTTGACTTCGAGGCGACAGGGCTGGACTTCTCCCGCGACACGATCGTGTCGTTCGGGGTGGTTCCAGTGCGAGGTGGCCGCGTCGTGCTCGCCGATGTGGTGTATCAGTTGGTCGATCCCGAGATCGCTCCCTCCGTGCTCTCGCAGAAGATCCACGAGCTCCGCCCGCAGGATCTGGTGGGTGCTCCGCGGCTCGAACAGGCGAAACACGTGTTGCGGGATGCGATCCGCGGCCGGTACCTGCTCGTTTGGTACGCCGACGTCGAGGTGAACTTCCTGTCGGCGATCTTCGGCGGCGGCGCGGAGTCGTGGCGGCGCCGCACGATCGACGTCCGGAACCTGGCGATCGAGGCGGACGGGGCACCGCGTTCGGCACGTGCGGACTTCGGGTACGGGTTGACCTCGGCGGCCGGGCGGCTGGGTGTGCCGGTGGCGAGCCCGCACGACGCGCTCGACGACGCACTCGTCACCGCGCAGGCGTTCCTGATCCTCGCGTCCCGGCTTCCCGCGGGTGCGGATCCGACCGTGGGCGACCTGGCACGGCTGGCCGGCGGCGGACCGGAGCGGGTTGAACAACCGTTCAAACTCGGGGTATAACGCCTGAGGGCGGCTCCAAGGACATACAGCGGGGAGCGTGTCGGTACGCCGGCCGGCCCACCGACGAGGAGTCACGACGTGAGCGACGCGATCAAGACCGCGTTCCATGGCGTCCAGGAGGCGCGGGGAGCCACGTTCGCTGAGGAGGGCGGCTGGTACTGGAGCATCTCGTTCGGTGATCCGGACACGGAGTACGCGGCGGTGCGCGACGGCGTCGGCATGTGGGACGTGTCGCCGCTCAACAAGTGGGAGTTCCGCGGACCTGACGCGGTCGAGGCCGCGCAGCGGGTCCACTCGAACGACATCCTGGGTCTTCTGGTGGGACAGGTCCGCTACGGTGCGTTCCTCGACGAGGACGGACTGCTGGTCGACGACGGAACGGTCTTCAAGCACGCCGACGATCACCTCTGGGTCATGACGAACGGCATGGAGCGCTCCGAGTACTTCGCGGAGGCGACGAAGGGCCTCGATGTCTCGGTGGACTACATCACGCCCGAGCTGCCGAACCTGCAGGTCCAGGGGCCGCGATCCCGGGAGCTGATGCGAACGCTGACGGACGCGGACATCGACTCGCTGGGGTACTTCCGTTTCATCCCGGAGCCTGTGACGGTGGGAGGCGTCCCGGTGTGGCTGTCCCGGACGGGATTCAGCGGCGAGCTCGGCTTCGAGCTGTTCCTGCGGCCCGAGCACGCGGACGACCTGTGGGCGGCCGTCGAGGGCGCCGGGGCGACTCCCTACGGTGTCGAGGTGGTCGAACCCCTGCGAGTCGAGACCGGCATGGTCGTCACGGACTACGACTACGGCGAGCACGAGCGCACGCCGTACGACCTCGGCATGGACCGGGTGGTGGCGCTGGACGCGCCCGGGGAGTTCATGGGAAAGGACAGCCTCCGGGAGGTCGCGGCCGACCCTCCGAACCGCTTCAAGACGTTGCGCGTGGACGGCGGCACGCTCACCGAGTACGGCGCAACCGTGACGAAGAACGGTGAGGAGGTCGGCGTCCTGACCAGCCCGGCGATCAGTCCGAGGTTCGGCAACATCGGCCTCGCGATCCTGCGTTCGGACGCGGCCGGTGACGGGAGCCACGTCGAGGTCGCGCTCGGCGAAGATACCGTCAACGCGACGGTCGACGTGCTGGCGATCTACGACCCGCAGAAGCGCCGGCCGAGGAGCTGACGCCCGGAACCTCCGGGGTAGGCATCAAGGACCGGCCAACGACGAACGAAAGGACGAGCCATGACTGAGGACGAACGCCGTTCACCGTTGCACGACGCACAGATCGCCGCCGGCGCGGAGATCATCTGGGAGGACGGGTGGCCGTGGGCCATGACCGTCGGCGACAATGCGAAGAACGAGTACGAGGCGATCCGAACGGCCACCGGCCTGTGGGATCTGTTCTCGACCGTGAAGTACGAGGTGACCGGTCCGGACGCCAGACGGCTGATCCAGCGCCGGTTCACCAACGACCTGTCGGGGGTCGGAGCCGGCCGGGTGCGCTACGGCGCGTTCGTGAACCCAGACGGGCTCATGGTCGACGACGGCAACGTCTACGAGCACTCCGACGAGAAGTTCTGGGTCATGATCAACACGGCCGGCCTCGAGGACTGGTTCCGCGAGACGGCCGACGGTCTGGATGCGCGGATCGTGGGCAGTACCGAGGAGCTGCCGATGATCTCGGCCACCGGACCGACGTCGCGGGACCTGGTGCAGGGGCTCACGGACTTCGACCTGTCCTCCCTCGGGTACTTCCGGTTCAACCCCGAGCCCGTGCAGGTCGGGGGTGTGCCGGCGACCGTTCTCCGAACGGGGTTCTCGGGCGAGCTCGGGTTCGAGCTCGTGACCGACCTGAGCTCGGCGCCGGTGCTGTGGGAAGCGTTGATCGCGGCCGGCGGCAAGCCGTTCGGGCTGGAGGCCATCGACATCGCTCGCGTCGAAGCGGGTCTCATCATCATCGCGCTCGACTATCAGCCCGGGGAGACCTCGCCCTACGACCTGTCGCTCGACCGGTTCGTCAAGCAGGGAACGGAGAACGTGGGATCGGAGGCGCTGGCGGCGGTCGCCGCGGACCCGCCCAGGCGGCTCAAGACGCTGCAGATCGAGGGAGAAGCCGTCCCCGAGGCGGGTCTCACGGTGACGAAGGACGGCGAGGACGTGGGAACGGTCACGTCGCCGGTCGTCTCGCCCCGGTTCGGCACGATCGCGCTCGCGGTCCTCGCGACCGGTGCGGCGAACAACGGCGAGAAGGTCGAGGTGGGTGAAGCCGTCGCGACGGTGGCGCCGCTCAGCCTCTTCGACCCGGAGAAGAAGCGGCCGAGGGCCTGAGGCGACCTGGGGCACGGCTCCAGGTACGGAGAGGCCCGTATCCTTCGCCCCATGGGCGAGGACCGGCTCGTCGGGGTGGTGCCGAACTTCAGCGAGGGGCGGCGCGCCGACGTGATCGAAACGATCGTGGCAGCGCTGCGAGTCCCGGGTGCCCGCGTCGTCTACGCGGAGGCCGATCCCGACCATAACCGCTTGGACACGACGGTGCTCGGCGCTCCCGCGGCGGTGCGCGCGAGCGCGATGGCAGGCGCAGCAGAGGCGGTGCGGCTGATCGATATGTTCGAGCACCGCGGCGGCCATCCGAGGATGGGCGCGGTTGACGTGATCCCGTTCATGCCGGTCCGCGGTGTCTCGATGGACGACTGCGTCGCCCTCGCGCGCGACTTCGGCCGGGAGCTGGCGGTGACGCTGGGCATCCCGGTCTACCTGTACGACCGGGCGGCACTATCGCCGGAGCGGGTCTCGCTCGCACAGGTCCGAAAAGGAGAGTTCGAGGGACTGCGCGATGCGGTCGCGCGTGGTGAACGGGTGCCCGATCTCGGGCCGCACGAGATCGGCCGTGCGGGCGCCACGGCGGTGGGAGCCCGCAAGCCGCTCGTGGCGTTCAACGTCTACCTCGACGGCACCGACGAAGGCGCGGCGAAGGAGATCGCGCGCGACGTGCGTGAGTCGTCGGGCGGCCTGCCCTCCCTCCGGGCGATCGCGTTCCGCGTGCCCGAGCGCGGCGGGATCGTCACCGTGTCGATGAACCTCGTCGATCACGAGGTCACCGGCCTGCGCGCCGCGTTCGACGCCGTGGCGGCACGCGCAAATGTCCACGGCATGCGCATCGACGAGAGCGAGATCGTGGGTCTCGTGCCCGCGCCGGCGCTCGCGCCTGGCGACGTCGAGTACCTTCGTCTGGTGGGGTTCGAGCCTGAGGAGCAGATCCTGGAGCGGCTGGTGGCAGCCACGGAGGGGGAGTGAAGCGTGACGGAAGAGCGGCTGGCAAACCTGACGCTGGAGCGGTTCTTGGGGGTCCTGGGTTCGGACGCGCCCACGCCGGGCGGGGGTGCGGCGGCCGCGATCTCGGGAGCTATCGGGGCGGCGCTGATCGCGATGGTCGGCAGGCTCACGGTGGGAAAGCCCGGGTTCGAGGACGTCGACGATCGGATGCGAGCGTTGATCGAGAGGGCCGATGCCGCGCGTCTCGTGTTCCTGGACCTGGCGGACCGCGACGCGCACGCGTTCGACGAGGTGATGGCCGCGTTCAAGATGCCGAAAGAGGCGGACGAGGATAAGGCGGCGCGCTCCGCGGCGATCCTTGCGGGGTACGAGCATGCCGCGTCGGTACCGCTCGAGATCGCGCATGCGGCGGTGGATCTGATGGAGCTGGCGGAGGCCGCGACGTCGACGGGCAATCCGCAGGCTGCTTCCGACGGCGTCTCCGGCTCGGCTCACCTGTACTGCGCCGCGGTCTGCGCGATCGCGAACGTCGAGATCAACGCCGCCTCGTTGAAGGACGAGGCGCGTCGGGTGGTCCTGCTCGACGAGGTCGCCGCGCTGCGCGGGCGTGCGGACCAGTCGGTGCGCGAGAGTCAGACCGCGTTCCAACTGCGTCTTTCGTCCTGACGTCGGTGGGCGTAGGCTCGCCCTCGTGAAGATCGACTCGATCGTCTTCGACTGCATCGACGCCGCGCCGCTCGCGCGATTCTGGTCGGCGGCGCTCGGCTGGTCGGTGGCGCCCTACGACGAGGACGAGCTGGCGCGGCTACGCGACGAGGGTGTCGCCGACCCGGAGGACGACCCCTCCGTGCTGGTCGAGCCGCCCGAGGATTCGGACCTGCCGACGCTCTTCTTCACCGAGGT
>CAZDXK010000110.1:0-2087 GCA_964509215.1 uncultured Actinomycetes bacterium
TAAGTCCTGCCTCGGGACGGGGAACCGGCCCGGGAGAAGGCGCTAAGCCGTCCCCCAGGGGGCGGCGACCCCCTCCGCAGGCGGGTGTGGGGGCAAAGACCAGGTCAGCCGGATGAGAGCCCACCCTGACCGCAAGGCCAAGGCGCAGGAGGGACACGACAGATGGACCTCACGTTCACCGGCCGCGGGCTCGGCGTGTCCGACGCGGTCCGCGAGACGGCGGAACACAAGCTAGCGGCCATCTCTCGGCTCGAACCCCGAGCCACGCGTGTCGATCTCGAGTTCATCTCAGAGCATCATCCTCGCCTCGACGGCACGACGCGCGTCGAGGCGGCAGTGTACGTCCCCCGCAAGATCTTCCGTGCCGAGGCGGAGGCTGCCGACGTTCCGACGGCGCTCGACCGCGTTGTGGAACGCCTCGAGCGCCAGATACGCGACCACCACGGGAAGCGCCGGAAACGGATGGCCAGACCGGATGCACTAGACTCCGCACCGCTGGCTCCGGATGCCGCCGATCCGGCGGGGGAGCAGGTCTGAGGCCTGAGGGGAGTTGTGGCAGGCGTGGCGGTGAAGGGTGAGAGCGGAACGGCCGAGCGGCTGCGGGTGATGGTCGTCGACGACCATGCTCTCTTCCGCCGGGGTCTGGAGATGGTCCTCCAAGGTGAGGACGACCTCGAGCTCGTCGGCGAGGCGTCGGACGGCGCCGAGGCCGTGGACAAGGCCACGGAGCTCATGCCCGACGTGGTGCTGATGGACGTCCGGATGCCCAAGCGTTCCGGCATCGAGGCGGCGGGGCAGATCAAGGATCTCCTGCCGCACGTCAAGATCCTCATGCTCACGATCAGCGATGAGGAAGCGGACCTGTACGACGCCATCAAGGCCGGAGCGTCGGGTTACCTGCTGAAGGAGATCCCGATCGAGGAGGTCGCCGACGCGATCCGCAGCGTGTGGGCGGGTCAGTCGCGGATCTCACCGTCGATGGCTTCCAAGCTGTTGACGGAGTTCGCCGCGATGTCGAAGGCATCGGAGGAGCGGCCGCAGATGCCTGCTCCCCGGCTCACCGATCGCGAGATGGAGGTCCTGAGGCTCGTCGCGCAAGGGCTCAACAACCGCGACATCGCCAAGGAGCTCTTCATCTCCGAGAACACGGTGAAGAACCACATCCGCAACATCCTGGAGAAGTTGCACCTGCACTCGCGGATGGAGGCGGTCGTGTACGCCGTCCGCGAGAAGATGATCGAGATCAGCTGAGCAGGAGCGCCGGGAGGAGGGCGTCGGTGGCCGATCCAACCATCGAAGCCGCGCGCGTCACGTTCGACGATTCACTCGGAGAGTTGCGGGGGGTGGTGGCCGGCTCGACCGCCGCGGAGCTTGACCGGCGACCCGGCGCCGACGACACGAACAGCATCGCAGTGCTCACCGTTCATGCGTTGAGCAGCGCGCGTTGGTGGCTCAGCCTGGCGATGGGTGCGCCGCCGCCGGAGCGCGATCGTGCCTCAGAGTTCCTCGCGGTCACCACCAGCACGGATGACCTACTCTCGTTCGTCGACGAGATGGCCGAAGATTGCCGTTCACTGCTGGATGCCGGCGGGTCCTTCGAGCCGGCCGCTGTGTGCGTCAACGGCTCCGAAGAGGTAACGGCGATCTGGGCCTTGATCCACGCCCTGGAACACCTGCGCGAGCACGTCGGGCACGCACAGCTCACGAGCCAGCTGTTCCTCCGGCACGGGTAGGCTCATCCGCGTGACCCAACGCGTCGCGACCGTCGCCCGGCTGATCGTGCAGTGCCTCGAGAACGAAGGTGTCGAGTTCGTGTTCGGGCTTCCGGGCGAAGAGAACCTCCATATGGTGGATGCACTCGTTGACTCGTCGATCCGGTTCGTCACCACGCGCGATGAGCGGGGGGCCGCCTTCATGGCCGACACGTACGGCGCGCTGACGGGCAGGCCCGGCGTGTGCCTGGCGACGCTCGGGCCGGGGGCGATCAACCTGATGCTCGGGATCGCGAACGCGCAGCTCGACTCGCATCCGCTCGTGGCCATCACCGCGCAGGCCGGTCTGGGCCGGATCTACAAGGAGTCGCACCA